>NZ_AP025475.1 GCF_024347395.1 Vibrio cortegadensis | reverse complement strand
CACTTCAGCGGTCGGTAATTTTGGCGTTATATGAATAAGCATGTTGTTCTCCTCCCGGCGTATTGTTAGCAGTTATTCAACGCTTCTTTGATAGCGTTCGTGAAATGAAGTCCTCGATAGCTTTCAGAGAGAGTCATTCGAAACTTTTGGGATGTTGATTGTGGCATTGCCGTTCTTCATCGCGACCGTGGCCCCATCGCCAATTCGCGTGGTTTCACTGCTTCAGGCTTTCATTTGTTGCACCACACTGGCAAACGAACAGCTCAATGATCTTTCTGTGGTGTGCTTACCTTCTTCTCAGGATAAGCCACGAGTCACAGAAGTTAACGATCTCTTTTTTTCTTCTTTTAGTCAGCTTTTTATACACCTTTTATAAAGTGTTTCACCTTTGCGTGCGCCGAGCTCGTTTGGTTTGGTGAAGCCGAACGAATAAACGCCCAGGCAATTGAGCTGTGTTCACGCAACGCATCATCGTTTTGCGGCTTACACCAACCGCCCAGCCACTTTTCGCGCGGCGTTATTAGTTACGCGTTCATAGCGAAGACCTTTTTTCCCAGGCAGATGGCCTGTTTTTTGCCGCTCATCGGACAGGAACCGCATCGCCGCGTTCGCAAAGTCTCTCCACCATACACAGAAAGGCTTTTTAGTTTCAAGTGCTGTAAAGCGGGCGACGGCTACCGTCTGCATCTCTTATCTGGCCGCATACATCACGACAAATGCTGGTATCTGTTGACCTGGTTTGAACGTTTCAATCGTCACTAACAGCATGCGCATCGAGTAGGAACTGGTTGCGCTCACGTCGTAAACCATGGTGCTCAGTTCAATTTTTCAGCAGGCACTTCCACCAGCTTGAACTTTACCTCTTTCCCCATGACTTTATAAAACAGTGCTGCCAGCCGCAGCCAGATTCCAGTTTTTGAAGTTTCTTTTTATTGCGTTTACCGCTTTCGAACGGAAACAGAACCAGGTTGAACTTTACATTGAACATCGTCGCCATGCTTCCTCCTTCCAGAATGGTTTGATTAGTTCTTCCAGCATTTCAGTAAACGTAGGCTCAAAGATATCGTTCGCACGCTTCCATGCCGCTGGCTTGAGCGTTGTTCGTCAGCCGTTCGTAAATTGACGCCATCCGACGTTGTCCCTTCACTTCATCGGTAACTCTACCCATTAGTCAGTGGTAAGCCCGGCCCATATTCATTATGTCGCGTTAGCTCGGTTGATTGACGCCGCCGTTTGCAGTAGCCAGAACCGCACCAGTGGCTCATGAGTCGTTTTAATAGCGAGGTTTCGTCGTAGATGTTCGTTATTAGTTGCCATTGCCGTGTTGTCGAGTTGATGTCGTTCACCAGTTGATGTAGTTATTAGCGTTACACATCAGAGGCACAGATCATGTTCATTGTGCCCATACCAAGTCGGGGTGGCCGTCGATGATAATGATGTCATAGCCGTTCGAAAATTGCGCCTGCTCGCATTGTGCGCCGGTATGGGATATCGGCTTCCGGCAAATCACGTTCTAAACGCCGCATTTGCAGGTGGTTAGGGATGATATCTAGCTTTGGCCACGCCGTTTTTTACGCAACAGGTAAGATCATCATCATCACCCAGCATGAATGGCAGCACAGCGTCATTTATCGTGGTGTTAAGTTCAGGATGGTAGCCGAAAACATTGATAGGTGCGCTTGTGGGTCATATATCAGCAGCGACACGATACCCTTGTAGAAAGCACCACCAGCGAGCGAGTTGCCGTAGCGCCTTGTTCAAATCAATCGTTTCGTCGCTCGGTATCGCAAGAGTGACCGCCTCGCTATCTTGGTCGATATGGCTGCGTACCAAAGCAGCCCGCATCATTTCACCTGATCTAATCGTAACCGGCACGAATAGGCGAGGGTCACCTTTGCCGTCGATATGCTCGCAGGTAGCCGCCCTTCTTTTCAGCTTTTCTGGCTTTGCGATACGCCGCGCCAGCCGCAGCCGCATTAACCTGAAGCGTCGTTTAATCTTTCGTGCTTCAGGTGAATCATCATCAAACACTGCTTTAAAGCGCGACTGGAACTCCAGTCACTGCCGCGCCTGGCGCAGTTTTCATTAGGGTTGATACGCTCATTTTACCTCCCGGCTTTTGTTGGTTGCTTGTATCACCAAGAAAAAGAGCAACCATAATCATTTAGAGCAACTATGAGTTATTTGAATTTTTTTGCGCATCACATTTTTTCATTCATGCCCCCGTTTTGATGAGTGGCTGTTGCCTTGCTGTGAATTATTACGCCTTAGTTAAGTCACTTCCGCTTTAAAGTTGTTTTATAACAATGACTTAATCGGTAATCAAGAGAAACCGGAAGTGGGTTAACTCTTCCCATACACCCATCATCAAGCGTGAAAAGTTACAGCTGCCGATTGATTTTCCATGTCAATTTATTACAGACTTTTTTCCATGTGTGCAAATAATAATAACAATCGTCGTCAAACGCACACACGCAAGTGTGCGACAACCAAATAATACATGTTACCCTTTGCACACGTGTGCTAATACTAACTATTTACGTAAATAGTTAGTATTAGCACACGTGTGCAAGGGGTAACATGTATTATTTGGTTGTCGCACACTTTGCGTGTGCGTGCGATAACGTTTATTGTTATGTTATTATTTGCACACATGGAAAAGTTCTGTAATAAATTGACATGGAGAGAATCAATCAGCGAAAGCAACACTTTCACGCTTGTTGATGGGTGTATGGGAAGAGTTAACCCACTTCCGGTTTCTCTTGATTACCATTAAGTCATTGTTATAAAACAACTTTAAAGCGGAAGTGACTTAACTAAGGCGTAGTAATTCACAGCAAGGCAACAGCCACTCATCAAAACAGGGGGCATGAATGAAAAAATGTGATGCGCACCCACAAAATTCAAATAACTCATAGTTGCTCTAAATGATTATAGTTGCTCTTTTTTCTTGGTTGATTAATAATAACAAGCAACCAACAAGAAGCCAGGAGACAAAATGAGCGTATCAACCCTAATGAGAAACTGCATAGGCGCAGCAAGTGACTGGAGTTCCAGTCGCGCTAAAGCAGTGTTTGGTGATGATTCACCTGAAGCACGAAAGATTAAACGACGCTTCAAGATTAATGCAGCTGCAGCCTATATTGGCGTATCACGCCAAGCCATAGAGAAAGCTGAGAAAGAAGGGCGGCTACCACCTGCAGATTATATCGACAGCAAAGGTGATAACCCTCGCCCTATTCGTGCCGGTTACACATTAGATCAAATTGAAATGATGCGGGAACACTTTGGTACACAGCCATATCGACCTGAAGATAGCGAGGCGGTCACTCTTGCGATACCAGGCGGTAAGGGTGGTTGTTATAAGACAAGCACTACGGCCAACTTCGCTCAGTGGTGCTCTCTACAAGGGTATCGTGTCCTTGCTATTGATATAGACCCACAAGCGCACCTATCAATGTATTTCGGCTACCATCCTGAACTTAACACCACGATAAATGACACTGTGCTGCCATTCATGCTGGGTGATGAGGATGATCTTACCTATTGCGTAAAAAACACAGCATGGCCAAAGCTAGATATCATCCCTAGCCACCTGCAAATGCAGCGTTTAGAACGTGAGTTGCCGGAAGCCGATATCCCATACCAGACGCACACAATGCTTCAAGCAGGTATTGCAACAATTTCAGACAGCTATGACATCATTATCATCGACGGCCACCCCGACTTGGGTATGGGCACAATGAACATGATCTGTGCCTCTGATGTAACGCTAATAGCTACATCAACTGAGGTGAACGACATCAACTCGACAACACAGCTAATGGCGCTAATAGCAGACATCTACGACGAAGCCTCGCTATTAGAAACGACTCATGAGCCACTGGTGCGAGTTCTGCCTACCAAACTTGGCGGTGTGGGCTCATCAAGCCAGGCTAACTTACGCGACATAATGAAGATATGGCCAGGCTTACCACTGACTAATGGGGTTAGAGTTACCGATGAAGTTGGTAAGGGCCAACGTCGGATGGCGTCAATTTACGAACAGGCTGACGAACAACGCTCAAGCCCAGCAGCATGGAAGCGTGCGAACGATATCTTTGAGCCTACGTTTACTGAAATGCTGGAAGAACTAATCAAACCATTCTGGAAGGAGGAAGCATGAAAAGCGATGTTCAAGTAGAAGTTCAACCTAGTTCTGTTTCCGTTCAAGAAGCAGGTAAACGCAATAAAAAGAAACTTCAAAAACTGGAATCACAAGCTGCAGCTGGCAGCACTATGACACATAAAGTCATGGGGAAAGAGGTAAAGTTCAAGCTGGTGGAAGTGCCTGCAGACAAAATTGAACTGAGCACCATGGTTTACCTTGGCAATGAGCGCAACCAGTTCCTACTCGATGCACATGCTGTTAGTGACTTGATTGAAACGTTCAAAGACCAAGGTCAACAGATACCAGCATTTGGTCGTGATGTATGCGGCCAGATAGAGATTGCAGACGGTAGCCGTCGCCGCTTTACAGCACTTGAAACTAAAAAGCCTTTCTATGTATGGGTGGGAGACTTAGACGAGCAGCAGATGCAGTTCCTGTCCGATGTGGGCAACAAATACAAGGATACATCTGCCTGGGAAAAAGGTCTTCGCTATGAACGCATGCTTAATAACGCCACGCAAGAAGAAGTGGCTGAGGCGGTTGGTGTAAGCCGCAAAGCGATGATGCGTTGCGTGAACACAGCTCAATTGCCTAAGGCGTTTATTCGCAGCTTCACCTCACCAAACGAGCTCAGCGCACGTAAAGGTGAAACACTTTATAAGGTGTATAAAAGCCTGACTAAAGAGAAGCAAGAAGAGATCGTTAACTTCTGTGACTCATGGCTTATCCCTGAGAAGGGTAAGCACACCACAGAAGAGATCATTGAGCTGTTCATTACCAAGTGTGGTGCAACAAATGAGAAGCCTGAAGCAGTGAAACCACGCGAATTGGCGATGGGGGCCACGGTCGCATTGAAGAACGGCAATGCCACAATCAACATCCCAAAAGTTTCAGATGACTCTCTGAAAGCTATCGAGGACTTCATTTCACAGACGCTATCAAAAGAAGCGTTGGATAACTGCTAACAATACGCCAGGAGAACAACATGCTTATTCATATAACGCCAAAAATTTACCGACCGCTGGAAGTGGGATTCGTAGGAAAGTGCTCATTAAAACAAGTTAGCATTCCTGAACTAGACCTAGTGCTTATTGGTGGCGATCAACTCAAAACCGGAAATCCTTGGCCTAACAAGCACTACTTTTGCGGTGGTCCTAAATCAAGTCGTAAACAGCTTTTCGGATTATTAGTTGAAACACGCGCTCATATTCCTGAGTTAACTGTTACCTGTGAGTGGGAGTTGGATTATTGGGGCGAAAGTAGCCAAATGGTTGAGCACACCACCAAGATAATTGTGTTAGATGAAGATCACGATGCTATCAGCACAGATGTATGTTACTGGCATGGAATGTCTGACAGCCTTGGTGGCTGGGAAAGGCGAATACCAGCAAGCATGCCAGATGCCGCACCAATGTGGGTAAACCCATGTATGTGGTTATTCCCTGATGAAAGGCAGGTTGGAATTTTAGAGTCTGAAAAGAGTTCTGATGGCGTTGTCACACGATGCCTGCAGAAATTAGAAGTGCCAACCATACAAAGAGAGCGTTTCCGCACTTATGGCTGCGATAGGTTCCCAGGACTTGAAACCGCTTTTACAGTCATCAAATAAAACAAAACCCCGACTGCAATCGGGGTTTAAGACACAACCAAAACCGCCAGGAGACGATCATGTCTAAAAAGGACTATAACAAAATTCGTAGTGCCTCTCTACAAGAACTACTCACTATGCCTGCTCATTTAGTACTTGAGTGGCTGGAGGGCCAAGGGGACTTCATGGGTGAAGCTGTTGCAAAAGCTTGCTATCAAGAACTAGCTCGCCACTAACCAATCAAACTAAAAGGAATAAAACGTGGTTAAACTTGTACTAAAAAGAAATGGTAGTCCTGACTACTTCCAAGGGTTTGTTTATCATGATGAAAAACAAGTGATGACCTTTTTCTTCAGTAAAGCAAACAAGGTGATTTTAGATGGTGAAACGCATGTTAGCTTTTTTGCTTATGATGACGATACAGTGGCCTGCTTGAACTTGGCTACAGTATCTTACCCACCGCAAACCTTAGATGTTTTAGATGATGCCTGCAGTCTTTATATCAGTAAGGTCTGATTAAAAGTTCACACAATCGCAAACAAGAACGGCACCATTAAGTGGTGCCGTTAATGCTTTAGTGCATCAGCTAATTCATTAAGAAAGGCGATCACAATCCTTCGAAATCGAAAGGGCAATTTACGAGAAACTGCCGCAACTTCTTTTTCAGTCACGAACTCGTGAGAGAAAAGCGCGATTGATACATCCATATCAGACATGCCGAGCGCATTAAGATAACTCCTGTAATGACTCAGCTTCATATCAGTTCGACCATTCTCAATTCTTTGAATGGTGCTTACGCTAATGCCTGTCAATCCTGACATTCTATCTTGCGAAATTCCCTGATTTTCACGGTATCGCCTTAAAACATGGACAATCGGGTCTGCTTTTTTCATAAAACTACACGTCACTATTGATAGGTATTTACTGCAAATCAGTCACTATTGACGTGGTTGTCATTAATCTGCTTATGTGATCAATTGCAATATTTTTTTTATTGTTATTATCCATACCAACAAACGTGCCATAAGAGCATGTCCCAAGTAATCATAGTGTTACGTGTAGAAGAGACACCCCTTGCGCATTTCAGAATTCGTGTATTCTGAATATGCAAATGCAAAATGCATAAATTAATGTTAGTTGGACTTAGGTTGTATGAAAAATTTAGAAATAAAAAAAATTATCGGAGACTTAGAAATGATGGCTGCAGCGGCTGAGCCTGGTGTGGTTATTACGGAGGAAATGAGCATAAGTTGCAGCGTTACGCTACTAAAAGCTGTAGATGAGTTAAAAAGGAGAGTATACGGAAAGGACTCCACACAAACCGCAATTGTCTGAGGTCGTGTGGCATGTTGCTTTTCTATGATGTCACTTCTGACTACATCGTGGCACGCCTTCATAAGCAACGAACCAAAAGAAAACCCCTAGTTTCGGCTAGGGGTTTGATTTACTGGTTATCTTTTGCCAACTGCTTAATAGCTTCAATGTTCTCATTGTGAGTACAGACACAATAGTGACCAATCCCCCACGACAACAACCAAATGCCAATTGGCACAAGGATTGTTGGAAGGGTGAAGTAAAACGCAATTGACAAAAGAACCGCCCAAAGAGGTGATGAGTAAAACAACCCCAACGGCCCGAACAGGAACGTTAGAATGAATGACGTCATCGCTGATTTAGGTATTAAGTTCATTTATTCCCCCTATGAGATAGGGTGAATAAACCGTGATGAGACAACTTTGTCAATGAATATCAGTAAATAAGTCAACCTAAGCCACTTTAGGGTAACCATTTTCGTCTGGCTCATTATCATCGTCCTGATACACCCTCACGTCATAATTCACTGCTTTCACACTACACTTTTCAGTGCCTTGTGGGGTGACGTCATCAATCAAGGATGGATAACACCAACTATCAGCTGCACCAAACAACCACAATGGCGGTTCAATGGATCCAGAAAGGTCAGGTGCAAAATCAAGATTGCTATAAATTACTAGCTGAAACGGATTGGGGCCACGGTCGCAAACGTAAGGCCCAGATGTTTTACCATTCGGCTTCCTTAACGCTACATGGTGAACACCTTCACCCCACTCCAACGGAGCATCAAACGTTAACGTTGTCCGCCCATTCTGATAAGAATACTCCTCCAATCGACCACTTTGAGCATAACCTGGTACATCATCAGCCAGTGCTACAAAATCAAGGTAATTGGAGTTAAACGCATCCATCTCAGTTTGAAATGAGTATTGAAAACGGCGGTAACGCTTCTTTCGACGAATACGCATACCGAACCGCCAAGCCTTCGTTTCATCCGTTACACCGAAAGCACGAACTTTTTCAGGCTTCAAACCTAAATCACCTGGCAGCAAACAAAGCACCGTTTCCGGCTTCCATGTTTCAGTCGAAAAATACTCGACTTCAATACCATCAGGTTCTTCTTCATCAATGAACTTACCAGAACGCTCTAAACCTTTACCAAGCATGTTGTCAGGTTGGTACTGATAATCAAATACACTGCGAGGTTCATCCCGAACCGGCACGATTTGACCATAGTTCAAAGTTGGCTCTGCATAACCAACAGCAAGCACCTTTTTGAGCACATCAAACAGTGTGCTGTCATCGGTAAATACTGCATCGAAAGTATCGCCACGAGCTTTCCATACTTCATGTAGTCGTAAAAGCTCATGGTGGCCTATCTGAACATCGGTTAACCCACTATCAGTGATGATGTATCGAACAGCTGGCGCAATATCCCGAGTTGCATACGTTTCTGTAGTCCAACCACCAACTCCATCAGGAATTTGCAGCTTACGAACAGGGATAACACCAAGCTTGTTTTCAGCACTGCGTGACAAGGTATTACTACCACGAATACGAACGGCCATGGTGGTGAAGTCGTCGTATTTAGTATTAGCCTCTAGTCTCGATTTAAGGCGTTTAAACTCTATCCGGTCAAATGCTCGGCTATCAGTGCTATCCCCAGTGATACGGTAAACACGCACTTCTGGTCTAACCTTGCGCCCTAAGTTGATATGGATGGTATTCCCCATCTGATCACGAGTGGCGCCAGAGCGTTTAAACTCTTGCTGGTTCCAAGTTACTTCCCCCTCGCCGCGCCATTCGATCATGACTCGCAATTCTCTGCTAGAAATAGAGCCATTGTCGTTCATGTACCCAATACCATCAGGAAACTTCAAATCAATATAAATTTGATCAGTTATCTCTGACTGAGGACAAGCGTAGAACGGGCCGGCTGGCTCACCTGGTAAAGCGTTCTCAGCAGTGATTCGCCAATCGACATTATCACCTTGTGATGAGAAAGAGTTCCACCAAGATTGTTCAGTGCCACCTGCGGGGTACAAACGCTTCAATGTTGCTTTAGTGCTTGTTTTGCTCTTAATAACAAAGCGTCCATCATCCTTACCAGAGAACTTGATAGGTAAGTGGCGAGCATCAGAAGGGACAGTACTAACAGGTAAGATATTACCATTGGCATCGATAACGCGAACGGCATAAAACTCCATACCATTTTGAATTCCAGTGAATTTGGCATCAATCATGCCAGTCGCATATTCAATCTGGGTAGGCCCATTGGATGGCTCATAATAGGAAATAGGATACTGAACATAATCTCCACGTTTACAATTATGAAGATCAGAATCTTGTGACCAAAAATTTAATATGTCTGATGTAGCCTCAGCTCGCCAACCACCGTAACCGTGACTTTCAGAAACATCACGCGAACCAAGCGAACCTGCCACGGTTATGACATGCCCCGCTTCCCATTCAACAGGCCAGTACTCCGATAAAAAGCCATCAATTTCACTCAAGAGCGTCATTGTATTTTGGGCTATTCGAGTGGTATTGGGTTCGATAGAATTCACGGCACCTTTTAGTTCGATGCCGGAAGTCGACGCAGTTGCACCAACTTCTCGTGATGTGTAGATGTTTTGATAGCTTGGGTGAGAGGTGACGTCGGCACCAGGTGGAAAGATCTGATAGTCGATATCTACACCATATTTTGAAACTGGCGTATCACCAATAATAATATTGTCACCATTAAGCTCTATATCACCAACACTTACAGAGGTCATTAGCAACAGGAACTCATCATCCTCAGCAAAATACCAATGAGGCTCACTGATAATATCAGGGTACGTTTTATGACGACCAAAAAGCTCAGGAATGATCCCCATTAAACGAGGTTGGTTCCCCTGAGCATTCGCATCATAAATCGGACTGCCTTCCGGTGTGGTTTTCTGAAAGGTGTCTGGTATTTGATTCATGGCGTAAATGGCCATGCCTGCCGATACCACAGCAACAACCGCCATAATTGCGGTGACTGGATCCTTTGGCTCAGCGTAGAGCTCTATTAAGTCACCATCTTGCCAAACATACTCAGACCAATCTAATGATGTTAACTGAGAGCCATTAACTCGATAAGAAAAAGGCGGCGTTCCTGAAACGTAATAACCTTTAATGTTTGCAGACATCCAAGCATTAAGCGTCTGACCAGGTACTACGGGGCAGAACTCTCGCTTAGATAAATCTAACTTATTTGGGTAAACCACCAATATAGTCATGTTCTATGTAATACCTCGTAATTAACGCCATTCGCTCAAACTCAGAAAGTCTCACTAAACGTGGCTTTCTCAATTTTCGCCCTGTATGTGCGACTTTTAGACCGTTTTCATTGATGACAACACCAACATGAACCAAGGTTTCTCCAATGAAATGACAAGCTATCGCGCCATCTATTGGTTCTGTTTTACAAAAACCAGTAACCACCTGATCATAACCATCCGTCATGCCTGATTTATCATCCGGTGAGACAGAACCAAAGCTAGCCAGCATCGGGAGTTCGTGATGGTAGTGACGGACTAAGCGAACAAACCCCCAACAATCTAGCCCTGCACCATCGCGACCGTGGTCGCAATATGGCACATTCATCAAATCATTAAGTGTCATTAGGAACCTTGATATTTAAGACCGCGAGCAACAGCTGGTGTGTAACGGCGTTTTGGCCAAGCTCTATTAACTAGATCATGAAATGAGGCAACAACGCTCACCGTTTGAATGTTGTCTTTCTCCGAAACGCACGTAAGCACAAGAGGCGGCTGCGCAGGTGATTGAAGATTAGTGGATAGATAAACTCGGTAAGTAATGATTACCTTGCTCCCGTCCTCCATTGCCTTATCAATAAAATGACGGGCCTCGCCCGTCACATTATCAATTTGGAATTGAAGACTTTGCTTACCTTTCACGCTTTTAGCAGGAAGAGATAAGCCAAAAGCCGAGGCTCGAAAGAAAGCATTACTGCCATCTTCAAGCCCCAGCTCTATTCCTTCCTCACCATCTTCTCGAACAGAATAAAACCCGTCAGCTAGGCGAATGACTGAATCAGCATCGCCGCGCTGATAGGCTTTTTCATTTTTGATTTCGAGAGTGTGTATTGGAATTTCATAGGCAGGAGCAGAGGCGTAATAAACCTCTATTGATTTCATTACGCCCCCTGACAATAGTCATGCACAATTTTGTGGTAAATCGCATCCGCTATCATTGCGTATCCGGTAGCATTAGGATGCACATGATCCGAAGCCGCTACCATTTTTTCACTACTTCTTGAACTAATGCGGCGCTCTATCTTTTTGTAACCAATATCAGTATTAAAAACATGTGACAGCTGTAAAAACTCACACCGTTCTAATTCTGATTCCACTTTTTTATATTCATTACCAAACTTAAATACGGCGTCATTCCATATTTCCATCTGAGACACATAACGATCACCTGAAAAAGCTTTCTGGTTATCAACTGGGCCTGGGTTCAAGCCAACAACGATAAAATCAGCATTTGGGCTATTCCCTTTAAATGAATTAATCATTTTTACCAGATTTTTATATGACTCACTCGGTGTACTTCGATAAACATCATTCCAGCCTAACAAGATGATGCAAGTAATATTGCTACCATCTGGCAAAACACCACCTGGTAACGAGTTGTGATCGAATCCGTTATTGGTCGCCCAATAATTAAAATCAAGTTCACCAGAAATAGGGTCCCTTAATGCGTTATCCAGATTTAGGTAATTACTGGCTGTCCACCCTCCGCGACCCTCATGCTTAACTGGCTGATCGCCTAATGTGCCAAGAAAACGAATATTATCCAACGTCCCTGCTGGCGGAGAGTTTTCACCGGACAACAGTGCAGTGCCAATACCATTTAGTCGTCGAGACAACTCGTTAGGATACGCCCCACTAATTCCGGTATTTGATACCCCTAATGTCAGGCTATCACCAATGCAAACAAAATTTCTGTACTCTGATGGGTTAACAGGAGCACCAGAACGAACCACTGAAAGTTCAGTAATAATATTTCGCTTACCTTCAATTAAAGTCGATAATTTTACTTCTTGGGTTCCTGGCGTAGAACCAGATAAAACGGCTAGTTTTTCATTTGACTCTGAAAAGTTCCAAGCTAATTGATACTTATGATCAGGAACAATACCTCGTGAATATAGATACAATGATTCATTGCCAGTTATATACGCCTGTTTAGGCGAAAAACTATCAATTATCAGTGGCTCTTTTTTATCATTACTTTCAAGTAAAAGGCCACTAAACGTAGCCTGATCTTCCGGTAGATTTCTAGCCGAAGATCGAATGAACGCAATATCATCATCTTCTATCAGAATATCAATAGGAGCCTGTGTGTTGGTTTTGTCATAGATAGCCCTTAGATAATTACTTTGCTCATCATAGGCCGCAACCTCTAAAACCACCGATGAACCAGTGCCCTGGTATGTAAAAACGTCACCAACAGAAACTGGAATATATTCTGTTGCTATCCAGTTAGCAGCCGGAACAAATCGCCCTGATACATCAATATACCCAGGTACACCACGGCTAAAATAATCAAAATTTTCAACATAACTAAACGCTTTGTCGACTATCGACCTAACCGTTACATATCCGGCTAATGCCTCTGGTTTAAGTTTTGATGCCGCCCCTGTCGGCGCGCCAACAAAACTATAATCATACGTTTCAGCCGCTGACGCCCTTACAAATTTAGTCCCTTCTGGTATTTGAATAACATCAACTACCACGCCGCCACCGGTTGACCCTAAGCGGCCCTGAAAGCCACCGTCTTCACCGTATAAGGCTACAGGGCTTATAACATCAGAGGTATAACCTTGCCGAGTAAATACATCACCAGGCATTACAGCAATTGGTGCTGTGGTACGCCATGTTTCCGCTGGTACAAAATTCCCCAGCGTATCGATAAACCCATTTTCCACGCCATCTTCTAAGAAAAAGTCCTTTTCTTCGGTGCTCTTTCCACGGTCGACCACTTCATCAATATCATCGATTAACTCTATTAGCCCTTCTATAGATGCAGCTTCAAGCTGTGAAGACGTAGTAAGCGATAATGTGGCATAAGATGGTGACGACGCTCTTATGAATCTAGCTCCACTAAACAGGCTTGAAACAACTAATGAATATTCATTGGAGCTCGTATTAAAGTATCCTAGATAGCTTTGCTTATCGTCATAAAATGCCAAATTCGCCGCGCCACTACTATCATCAACAACAGTATCCGATTCTCGTTTGACTATGGTTTCTGGTGTGACTGGGATGTATGGTGTGGCCAACCATCCGGTATATGTAACTTCATTACCGTCAGTTTTGCTAATATAAAAACCAGACTGTAATTTATCGCCGTGCTCTACCTCTTTAAACGAAATGCTATCGAGTCGAGAAGATAAAATATCCACTTCCCTTTCAAGCTGATCGATATTGTCATACTGCGACTTAACCCATTTAGCACCATCCCAACCATACAAGCCGTTTTGATCTTGTACCGGATCATTCCAGACTTGAGCTAATGCCACTCCCGATGGGGGGCTGGCGGGTAAATCAGCTTTTGTCTTATAGGCAGCACGACCCTGGACCATGGCCGCAATACCTGCATAGGCGTCATCAATGGCTTTAGTGATCGTTGGCTTAGAAACCCCATCAATATTAATAATGCCATAATCACCTTTCAGAACTTGGTTTAACCAATCAATATTCTTTTGAAAATCAGCCACTAGCTGAAAAAAGTTGTTGCTGTTCATTATTTCCAGCTCTCCGTGTAATAACGATTCATTTCAGCGCCATCAACGAACTCATCTAATGTGTATGGTGCAAGGATTTGTCCAACTGTGGTCTCTTCACTCTGAATTGGGTATTGTCTGATCTCACACTTCACTGAATAAAGAAATCGACCACCCTTTTTCTTAGCATTTTCAAGGGGGTGTTGAATCATTCGTATATCAACTGGAACAACACCCAACTCGGTACGCTGATTCAACCGAAACCACTTAATTCCGCCTAGAAGAGCATGTTCTACCCATCCCAAAAAAGCTGCGGCTTGCTCATTAGGTAAACGCCATTCCAATGTTTGCTCTGCAGGAACAACAAGGAATCGACGCCTTTGCCGAGTTCGGCCTGACGTCATTTCGCTTCTTATTCGATTGGATTGTTGTTTAATACCAGAAGATGTGAAGTGTGGATGAGGAAGAAAATCGGGGTAAATCATTCCGTCCATTTATACCCCCTGTCTGGCCATGCCAAACGTTCGAGACATTGCTTGTGACATAGGGCCATCTGCGTCCATATCAGCCAAAAACACATTTGTGATTTCTTCACCATCACTACCTTGCTCTTTTTCTACTCTGGTGCCTTCTGGCGCTCCGAAAATGTTCACGACATTACCGCCAGTTCTCATACCTGCTGTTTGCTGAGAAAAGCGCATAGATGGGTCGTTCGATGCCGAGCGATGGGTATACATAGCCATGACGGCTTTATACATCTGGTCAAGTTGGCTCGCTGAATCATTGGTATAAACGCGCTCGCCTTTATTTAAAAGCCAAGTACCTTCTGCTGGTATTTCACCGATACCATCATGGGCCATACCTGCGATACCTTGACCGATGATCATGCCGGCACTAACGCCAGCCATCATTCTGATACTTGCCGCCATGCCTGCACCCGCTATAGGGCCAAGTCCAATCGGAGGTAAAGACATAGCAGCCATTGCTGCAACCTCACCTTGGATATAAACCTGAGCAGCAGCCATTGCTTTTTGCGCTAAAAAAGCCGCTTTTTGAATGACAGAACCTTCTTTGGCAGTTTGTTCAATCAGTCCCAAAGTTTGACTAGCCACTTGCATTTTCATGCCAAGCATTTGTTGCTCTAGTCTTTGTTCTGTTTCAGCTCTCTGGCGTGCAGCCTGCTCAGCCTTTTTGGTTTTCTCATCTTCCTTGCGTGTAAAGGCATCAAGTTCACGCTGAATGGCTTCATCTTGACGGCGTTGAAATTCTTCTTGCTCAGCTAGATAAAACTCATCCTCACGTTCTTTATATTCAGCCTTGAGCACATCCATGGTTTCATAACCACGACGAGTCAATTCTTGTTCTGAGACTTGAAGGTTTTCAATATCAATTAAGCGCTGTTCATGCGCTAACTGCAGTTTTTCTCTCTCACTGGCATATTGACTATCAAGTGATGAAAGGCGAGCTGCTCCTGCAGCTTGAGTTCGCTCTAACTCAGTATTTTTAGAGGAAGAACCTCCACCTGAGCCGCCTTGTGAATCATCATTTGAACTAGAGGAGGGGAATTTAAACGAGCTAGCAAAGCGTTTTTGCTGTTCAACAATAGTGTCGTTCAATTGCTTAAGCTCATCTCGCTTCATCCCGAGATCACGCTGTAAGTTGAACCAGCTATTTTTACTCTTACCAAACGGATTTATGCTTGGTAGGGCATTGACATCAACCCCTTCGTATTCTTTCAACTCTTCCTGCAGTTCGATCATCTCACCGAAAATTTCTCGGTGCTTCTCTCGCATGCTAGTGTTCGTGAATACATTGAGTGTTGCTGTGGCTGCACCAAACGCTTCTATTTGGTTGGTGTAGTCTTTTACGCCCTTTGTTAAATCAACCACAAACTGACTAACATCATCCATGGCAGGGAGTAGGCTATAACTCACTTGTCTGGATAGGTTGCCAAAGGCTCTGCCTAATCGCAGTTCCATATCGCCAATTTGCTGATCCATCTGCTTGAATTGTTGAATGTCATATTTAGACATCGCCACATTCAGATCATCGTAGCGTTGAGTGAGCTCATAGAGTCGCTCACCTTTATTTTCAAGCAATGGCATTAAGGCAGATGCATCACTAGCAATCTGCTCTAAATACGTTAATTGCTCTTTCATCGGCACGTTGGCCGCGTCCATCGCCTCTTTAACTCTCACAAGTACCTCAGGACTTGCAAGGCGGGAAAGTTCATCGGCGGTCACGCCAACTAATGGGGCAACATTTTCAAAGAAGTCTTTAAACTCACCTTCACCTTTTGAGGTGAAGTCACCGAGCTTATCGTTCACATCCTTGAGGATGTCAGCCATTTTATCGCCGGATATGCTGTACTGCTCGGAGGCATAACCAAGGGCTTGAATTTGTTCAACTGAGACTTGAGCGACGGTAGCCATTCGCTCTATCTCACGGGCTTGCTGAGCGCTCTGACGCACCATGTAAGTAGTTGCAGCGGTTAATGTACCGATACCTGCAGCTATCATCCCCGTGACTTTTAATGTGTTGGCACCCATATCCTTAATATTGGTACCAGCCACTTGCATCTTTTTATCAAAATCAGCAGTGGCATCATTAGCTGCAGCAGCTTCTTTTGTGTAGCCGCGCAGCATTTTTTTTGCGTAATCCACATCTTTCTGAAACTTGGCAGAATCAGCATTGAAGCGGATATTAAAATCAGCTATTTGGGCACTCAAAGCGCATTCCTCCAGCCGATTCGCCCATGGCCATCAGCTCTTCGTCATCATATTCACGGGTTTCTTCTGGTTCACCTGTATTTGGCAACCAATCACGGTAGGACACGGGTGGGTCTAACTTAATGCCTGCGCTCATTGCAGTGACGTTCCAATTAGCCGCGCATAAAACAGCAAACCGCCAATTATCCATATCTCGCGTAAAACCATGCTTGGTGAAATGCTCTTGCCATTCAAGAACCGTCTCACCACTCATAGACGCTAGCATGGTGCGCCAGCACACTTGCCCGAACTCTCGGGCAAGATCCATGGCGAACGCCTTTTCAGCCCTAATTAACCTTTTGGGTCAACTGGCTCCAACTGCTCTTCTGATTGCTCTGCATCTGCATGATCAGGTTCGCTAGTCTCTTCAGCTTCTTTGGGAAGGGGAATTCCAGAAAAAACCGCTATCTCATCGTGCAATAACTTAACTAGCTCTGGCGTCATTGATGACATCACCATTTGGTGACGTTCTTCTAACTCAATATCTGAGATTTGATAGCCATAGGCGACAAGTCTTGATTGACCAATAAAATTAACGCGAGACCACTTTTTAAGGCATTTTTCCATGGCTTCATAATACTGTTCGAACTCTTGCTCGGTAGCATCTTCAGCAGGCTGTTTTGGTTGAGTTGGCTTTTCTAAATCTGAGCAATAATCCAAGAAATCAAAACGCTCCAAACCTGATAGCTGAGTAATTTCAATATTATCCCCTTCAAATGGGATGCTCTTTTTCTTCAAGAACGTTTTCATAACTATCCTTGCGCTGGAGGGTTAGCCAATAATTCTTCAGCCGTTTTAGGCTGACCAACCGATTTGATTTTGATAGTACGGGTCATTTTTTCTTTAATGGCCACAGCCTTACCTAATGAGTTGATGTAACCATTCAATACATCAACCGCACCGTTCGGATACTTCGAGCGATAATGAGTGATCACATCATTGTTCACATCATCGACCAACTTCTGCTGCTGAGCTTCGCCTGGTAACCATGCAATGGTTAGTGTGGTTTCACCTGCTGACTTAGTACCTGGACTGGTTTTACTCCAATCCGCTTTAGGATCATCAAGGTAATCGTCTTCTTCGTCTTCAACCGTAATTTCACCTGGCTGAATCTCTCGAATTTTGGCAATTTGATCCCACTTCGTATCATCGGTGTAATCCGTGATGGTAGTAATGTCTTCGCCATCTTTTAGACGCCAGAACGTAGTGCCTGCGCCTTTGGTTGGTGTTGTTAGTGCTGTCATTTTATGCCTCTTCGCAATATTCAACGGTAAACGCTAAGTCAAGCGTTCCCCACGGCTGCTCATCATCTCGACCATAATCATAAGAAGTTCGGTTGCAGAGAGAGAGCAACCCGTTAGCGGTATAATGCCTAGTGATGATTTTTAGGATTTCTGAGCCGAACTTATCTAACTCTGGATCGGTAAAGTTATCTGCAACCAAGTACACTCGGATGTTTAATACGGCTTGCCAAGTGACTTCATCAAAATCTTCATCGGTCGCTGTACCATCTGCAAGCGAAACCGACACAGCTGGTATGTCACCCTCATAGCCTTCCATTTCAGGAACTTCAATAAAGGCAGGTAGACCATTAAAAAAAGTGGCGACCATTGGGTCACCACTATCGGTTAGCAAACCGCTTTTTAAGTCTGCTATCACTTGCTCTCGAATTTGGGTGTTAATTTCCACGGCCTACCTCTCGACGAACAATCAACCGAACCTGTTGCTGCATCGCACTAACAAGTTCTTTTGGCATATCTGTTTTTATCAACGCTTTACTGTGCTTTTGAAACGCGTTCGTTATTTCATTAACAATTGGAACTTTACAAACCTTGATTGGATAACGAGCATCCTGAGTCCGCTGCATGATATGCCAGCGTCCATTCTTCAATTTCTGCAAAAATGCGTTTTCAAACTTATGTCGACCAACAACAATCGCAGTGTTTCCTGAATGCTCTCGCTTCTGGTAACGACCATTGCTGCCTCTTACCGACTGGCTAACCATGTAACGACCTTTCTTGCGTCGTATCTGTGTTCGAGCGGTATCAATAGAAATAGCTGGCACATCAAACCGACGAACACGAACGTAAGCAACTGGCATTTTCCCGTTCGCTTTTTTCAAGGAAGCCCGTGGTCGAATAACTTTTTGCTTAATCCTTACGGCTTTAGCCGTATCTTTAACCGACCGAGAAATGGCACGGGTGGCGACGCGGTTAATAGCCATAGCACTCGCTTTTGGCACAGCACTTTTTTGTAACGCAGAAAGGTTATTAACCGCCTGCGTCAATTCTCGGTCTAAGTTATTCATAAGATCACCTGAATGTTCCCGCCGTCTGGGTATGGGCCGCTTGTGACTGTCAGTGTTCGTCCTGTGCTAACAAATTCAACCTTGTCACCCTTTCGAGGGCGAACTCCGTCGCTAGTCTTGAATGATAACTTGCGAACCAAGCCTGCCATGGCATCGAACTCATTTAACGACTCGTCATAAACAGCTTGAATTGCTTCACCACCATTTACTTTCACCATAACGCCAAATGCAGACCAAATCGTATCGTCTGCTTCAGCCATCGCTTGGTCGAATTCATTATCAAACGTCGACATCCTCAAACACCCCTAAGTTCTCAGCGACAATAGAACGAGCACGTTCTTCAGGTAATGAATGGGATTTATCACCCTGCAGCACCATTTTTTTTCCAGCGAGAGTAATTTCAATATTCACGCCTTTAAAAAGCTTGACCGTGCGGTTTTTGCCCGTAGGTTCTGCTGCTTGCGTTTCCGCTTGCTGTGGTTCTGGCTGCGAAGCTTGCTGGTCTTGCTCTTGCGGCTTCTCATTAGATGACTCACACGAGGTATCAGCATCGCCTTCATCCGGCAGTAGCGATTCCAAGCGAGCGATTTCTTTTTCAAGATCAGCATTGGTCTGGTCGCGGTTGACCTTGGCATACTCCACCCCTGCTTCATCAAGCGCAGCTTCTAAAAAATCAAGCTGAGCATTAAGTTCTGTTTTATTGGCCATGTTGCTCTCCGAAAGTGATTGCGACCATGGTCGCAATCACTTTCTTTAGGTCAAAATTAAATGCGTGCGTAACACGCTTCGTCGGCATCCAGCATTACTGGAATCGGTGCTGATTGAGTCTGCAACCATTCCGCGCTTGGGTTTTTAGTAAACCAGTTAGATGGGTAACGAGTCGCTTCTACAATGCCCATCGCATTGGCTTCAACATCTTGAATCGCACCATATGCAAAGTAGATTTCAACATCAGAAGAAGTCACCATCACGCCGTTGTCATCCACATAAAGTTGATCGACACCTGCATCATCTTCATACGCGCCCGTGTAAACAAAGAAGTCGAACTCACCAATTGAACCAACCCACTTAAAGTTGGCGTTATTCAATGCTGCAGTTTCAGCTTGTGAACGCGAACCGCGGCGAGTATCCAATGCATCTTTCACACATGTGAAAGAACGGAATAAACGCCAGGCTGCACGGCCCATATAGACTTCATTCGCTACCAAGTTACAACGAGACGCCCAATCTTCGATGTCTTCCATAGGTTTTTCACTGTCTTTCTCCAGTGCGCTCCATTTGTCAGCACCGGACAAAGTAACGTTGTTCTCAGGGCTTCGGCCATAGTCGATATGGATGGCTTCAAAGCTTTCACCTTCCAACGTCACACCGCCAGTTTTGAGCACTTCACACAACATCCACTCTTCACGACGCTCAATGCTTTCATACTGCTCATTCAATAAGTCAGCACGAATAGCATTCAAGCGCTGCGCTGGCGACAGTTCACCCATAAGCGCTTCACCAGGCTGACGCTTTAGAAGACGATCAGAGGTTACGGTATCCGTTGGTTTCACATAAGCCGGTTCGACCGAAGTCATCACGCCACCTTTTTGCTTTTGTGGCTTACCGGAAATCATTGGTGAAACAAGCGGGGCTAACTTTCGACCTTTCTTAATCTTGTCGAATGCAATCGCTTTGGTCGGAAAAGTGATTTCGCCTTTAACTAAACGCTTGCGAAGTGCAGGCACATATTGAGGCGGCATTTGCTGCTTGAGTGCAATAAGCACTGCAGTCGTTAAAGCTGTTAATTTCATGGATACTCCAGAAATGAAAAAAGAGCCATAAAGGCTCTTTTATAGAAATGAAAGAGAGTTGGTTATGCTGGCGACTGAGTACTAATCGGCGTACCCGCAAACAAACCTGATTTCAGCTCGTCACCCATGCCTGCCGGATAGGCCACGACAGCAGGGTCGATGCTAATCGCTTTGATAGCTGTGTGAGTTTTTGCGCCACTCGTAGCATCAACAGCAAAAGATGAAAGGAATTGAGCCTTTTTCGTTGCCGCGACAGCTGCTTTGTAATGACCGCTGGTTTCATCATGTACCAGTGGAGTGTACTGAGCCACATCTTCACCAGATGCGATAATTACCGTCACATGCTCAATGTCAGTGTCACCTGTAATTACTTCGCTGTAATCTAAATTTTCGGTTGTCATTATTTCACTCCCGTTGCTGCTTTAAAGTCAGCCAAGATTGCAGATGCTTGTACGTCAACAGAGCCTGTTTCCGCATTTTCTTCAACACCGTCTGCTGACAGATTTGGATGTTCTTCGGTACCCATTGCTTGAGCAAATGCATCAGAAGCAGGTTTTTGCACTGAAGATGAAGCCGCCACGGTTGCTTTAGGAGCTACAGCAAGAATACCTTTTGCTTCATCAACACTCATGTTGGTATCAAAAGCTAAATGGTTAGCTAACTCACCACGACCTTCCGCTTCCGCACAGCCCATAATGCCTTTAATGCGAGAACGTTCATCGGCTTGTTGAGATTGCTCAGACGCAGACTGAGCAGGTTCGGTTTCTGCAGGCGCTGTAGTGCTCGCTTGTTGCTCTGTTGCCTGCGAGTCGGCCTGCTTTTTGTCTTTGTTCGGATCCATGACGTTTCCTAATGTGGTTACTGATTTCGGTTTGTTAACGTGCTCAATGAACTCGTTAAGGATGGTATTACTGCTGACAACTTCTTGTGCGAAGCCAATATCAACAGCCTCTTGCCCTGTGTAGCATTCCGCCTCGGTACTAAGTACATCACCAACGCTCATGCCTGTTCCTCGCGATACGGCAGAAGCGAAGCTGCCACGCGTCTTTTTACAGTCAGCAAGAATTTTGTCTTTTACGGTATTTGATAACGCTTCGTATGGGTTTCCGTCGACCTTATGCTTGCCATCAAAAAGAAGGGTCATATTGATCCCATAATCATCCAGCATCTTCGACATATCAGCGTGAGCCACAACAACGCCTACCGAGCCCAAACCGCCGCTTTGAGTAACAAGACGACGTGAGCCCTGAGCGTGTAGCCATTGCCCTGCTGAGTAAGCCATATCTTCAGATAGGGTCCATACTGGCTTAACCTTGCTGCATTGGTGAATCAAGTCGCCCGTATCAGGGCAACCGTAGACGCTACCGCCTCCGGTATGAAAAAGCAGGAATACACCCTTTACGTCCTTATCTTGCATAGCGAAAGCCACTTTTCGCTTGATAACGTCGTATCCGGTGTAGTTGCTGCTGCTCCACCCGAGGTTGTGAATCAATGCACCCTGAATACGGATAACCGCGATACCATTAACAACTTGATAGGGTTTCATTTTGGCGTCGTGTGAAATCCCTGTTGCCAATGCCAATTCCTGCATTGATAACTTGCTGGTATCTAACTGAGGCTTAAAACCACCAAGGGAACTAAGCTGACTCGGCGCTAGCAAAACCGGACATTGGTTAAACTGGCTGATTATTTGGTTCATTTTTGCTCCCATTGTTGGCTGGTTCGTCCGGTTGCTCAGGAGCAAACTGCTCGGCCTGCAACCAACTTGGTCTTGGTAATCCTTTCTCTTCGCGAATCTTCATCTCACGCATTTGCTGTTCAAACACCTCGATGTAATCTTCGCCCATCTTGGCCAGCTCTTTCTGATAAGTAGAAAGACCGCTTTCGATAAGAAGAATGGACTCTTTAACTTCTTTAATACCATCAATCGACAGGCGGCCTGAGCCAATCCAATCACAACGGCAAAGTGCAGAACGTGCCTGCCAGAAATTCGTTCCTTTCGGAAGCCTGACAACACCTTTTGCAACAGCCTCTTCCAGCCATAGCGAAAAAATACGAGTAGCAAATCGCGAAGCAATGAACTTGCGATCACCCATAAAGTAACGCCAACTTTCATTCAAGGCTGCTCGAGCACTGGAGTAGTTAGAGTTTTGGAAGTTGTGAGTTAATTGCTCAACGGAAACACCAATACCAGATGAGATGTATTGAAGAATCGACATCTCCAACTGGCTATAACCATTATCAGCATTCGATGGTCGCTGTAGGTTTAAGCTTTCACCTGGCATTAAGTGAGACACTTTCGTGCCATTCATGCGAATGTTTGCGCCACGGTGGTATTTATTCACCGCGCCCATCCAGTTCCACATGTTCTTTTGTGTTTCTTCACCGCCAGTTATAAAGTTGAAAGCTTCGGTCGAATCTAATTCTGATTCAATCGTAGCTGCAAACATGGCGTTGACGATGGCGTTCTGCAGCTTGGTTTGCTGCAATTTATCCAGCATGTGCATCTGACTCATAACTGACATCAACGCGTTGGTACCGCGAGATTGCCCATCGTCTTTTGCATCAAATACGTGAATAAACTTACTTCGGCCCCACCACGTTTCTTTGCTAACGTAGCGGTAATTGTTCGCGATCATGCCAAGTGGCATCATCGGATTAATATCAGCGACGTAATACCCCTGAGCCTGACCATGACGGCCATGCTTAATCCCGCCACGAATATCTGAATCCATCAGCGTGACATTGCCCGGGTTTCGCACTCGCTTTGGCGATATCATTTTAATAGAGGTGGAATAACCTGCGTGTCGGTCTGGTATCCACTCCGCTGCAGCCATTACGTCGCCATAATTAAAATGCTGACAAATACCTGCTCGGACTAACATGGTGAAAGTCCGCTTTCGCTCTGCATCAATGTAACAACGGTCATCCTCGGCATATTCCAGCCAAGCCGCCTCTACATCGGTTTTTAAGTCCATGAACTCATCTTCAGTCCAACCCAATCGACGCCACATTGGCTGCCAATTAAGTTTGAAGATATGACCAACAATGTTATCCAGGTGCAGACGCATACCGCCTGCTGCATAACCATGGTTACGAACTAAATCGTCTGAGCGAGCGTTGCTTAAATCAAGGCTTGGCAACAGGGCTGCATCTTCCGTCATTAACGGTGGCGTCCACTCTGCCAATTGACCGCCAAACCCCGCATTTCCACCTTCGTAACCTGCCATTTGCCGAGCTGGCATTCCAGACGGATGCAGAATTTGTACGTCTTTCATTAAATCACTCCCGCTGGGCCTCGACGCCTGCTTTGTCCTGCAATACTTTCCAGCCGCTGAATTTCACTAAGCAGGCTTTGCTTATCTGCCGGACTGTATTCAACCCGACGACCATCTTTTTGAATGACGCGAGCTGACTTACCCATCAATAGATTTTGATAAGCCAACCGCATTTGATCTAACCGTTGCTGATCTGTCATGTATTACCCCGATGCGGCACCTAGTGCCTCAATATCTATTTCGTCTTTACTGGATGATTGAGGTTCGCTGAGTTCGGATAAATTAATACCGAACCGGCTAGTTGATATTCTGAGAGCAGCGAGGGCATAAACCAGGCAATCTAATGCCTCGTTTCGTCTACCTTCGTTATCCCACCTCAGAACTCGCTTGCCATTCACCAACTTTTCAACCAGTCGCTCTGATGCGAGTTGCTGGCACACCACCTCATCACAAACTTCATCATTCAACGGGAGGTGCATAACCCCATCCATTGGTTGATCTTTAGCTTGTGGTGACTTCTCCATCTGCAAATACAGCAAGTCTTTCGCGGTATCAGTACCGATTTCAGTGTGATAAACGCCGTTCTTATTGCGCTTGAGTGGAAATGAGGCGATTTGCTTGCCGTAAGTACTGGCACCTTTAATTGGTATGACACGGAATAGACCGTGCTTTTTACTGCGTTTGTTGACGATATCAGGGTCAATACC
The DNA here is from genome assembly GCF_024347395.1 of Vibrio cortegadensis. Lineage (NCBI taxonomy): Bacteria > Pseudomonadati > Pseudomonadota > Gammaproteobacteria > Vibrionales > Vibrionaceae > Vibrio > Vibrio cortegadensis. The sequence goes on along the minus strand of NZ_AP025475.1, from coordinate 59,452 downwards.
ACCCGTATCCCAACACCAACGAGCCACGGTCATTTCAGCGCCGTTGGCTTTTTTGTAGGTTTGATTGATAACTTTATCGACCATTTCCAAGGTGCTTTCTTTGTCGTAATCACCCATGCAAATGGTTTTGTTGATCAGCCATTTTTCATCATTTGGCCCCCAACCCCACGTGTAGCATTCGTATCGGTTTCGCTGGCTATCAATACCGCCAGTTAAGTAAACCGCCCCATCAGGTACCGGAGCGTTGTAAACTTCTCGGCGCTCTTTAAGCACTTCAAAATCTAACTTCTCACCGTTCTTATCTTCATAATCCTGACCAAGAACCGTGTTAATAAATGTCCGTTCGTTTTCAGGCTTGCCTCTGGCTCGAAGCCATTCATCGACAATTTCACCCCAACCATCAAGGTTGAGTGAGTAAATAGCATTGATTTCAATGCCAACGTTCCGTGGTGGTTGAGTTCTGAACCCATTCTCAGAGAAGAAATGGATCCCGTCTTTTGTCCATGTGAAGTCCTCTGCCATCCATCGTCCTTCCTGCTCCATTTTGGTCAGGTCGGAGTAATGGAAAGACTCGCCACAGTCGTTCACGTTGCTGCACTTGTAATGCGCCGTTCTGGCTTTCTTTTCAATAGTTTCTTGAGTGTCGTCCCACAGTAGGCCGTACTCTTTTATCTCACCGTCGCGTTCTCCAAACTCCAGCACCTGCTCAGTACCGCAATGAGGGCATGGCAAGTAGAAACGGAATGTAAGATCACAATCTTCAAGGATGTTCGAGATATGCGAGTGACCAACAACCGTTGGCGTTGTACCAAATATGGCTTTTGGAAAGCTGGCCCCTTTCAAACGCTTTAATGCAAGCTTGATAGGGTTACCTTCGCCTTTCCCACCTTTGCCAACTTCAAGTGGCCAGGCGTTAACCTCATCACCGACCACGACTTGTTTGGTTAGTCGTCGGAAGTTACCTGGTGATGTGGCGCCTCGAAAGTCTAGGATTGAACCAATCATGACTTTCTTTGAAACTTTGTTGTGCTCGCTCTTTACGTTCCAGTCGGGGAAAACTCGCTGAATAACGGGCATCTCTGCAATAGCAGGATCAACTTCATCAACCACAAAGGCATCAGATTCATCGTCGACTGGCTGGTAAATAACAGCACTGCGTTTTTTGTGCTCTGCTAAGTAAAGCAAAGCGGCTACAACCATTTTTGTGTAACCGAGACGTGCGGACTTTTTTACAGCCAACAAACGAATACTGTCGTTTGTCATCATGTTAAGTAACGCCACCTGCAGTGGTTGCGTTACCCAAGCACCTGCTATTTGAGAGCTACCCTCTGGTAGTCTGAAATATTTGTCCGACCATTCAACTCCGGTTAACGGTATCGTCGCCTTCAATGGATTCAAGGCTCGCGAAACCGCTCTCGATATCGCTATCTTCGTATGCTGAGAGATCTGGTTTAACGTCTGCAAGCTCATTCAATGCCATAGCCAATTCTCGCTTAAGTACCTCGATTTGCTCTGGCGGCATATCCGGCCATGCCATCTTCAACTTCGGTAGCCACGAATCCACTCGGGTTCGCAACGCAATCGCAACCATTGAAATGGTGTCTGTGATGATTGAGATAGGAGCATATTGTTTTTCGAGTACCAGGCGCTTTGTTCGGTTGAGTAATATGCGTTCTTCACGCTCATCATTCTTGAGCTGTTGTTCGCGCTGTTTTTCCGATTCTTCGGTAGGTGTTTCCGGTTCTTCTTCAGTCGGTTTTTCGACTGACTTATAACTGATGTAGGAGTGAATGCACTCCATAGGATCGATACCGTCTCGACCCTTTGCTTTCGGCAGTACGCCTTGGTTTTGCAGGTTTCTGACTTGGCGATCTGAAATGCCAAGTAGGTCACCGATTTGCTTCTGGCCAAACTTGATATTCGGATTAAAAAGCTGCTCTTTCATGCGGAAACCGGAAACCCTGAAAAACGAAAAAAATTTAAAAGTGAGAGGTTTTCTGCGAGGTCATGCCCCCGTGGGGTTCCAGATACGCCGGAAGGACCCATTGCGACCGCGGTCGCATTAGACAGGCTTAGGTGTCTGAGAAAGAACACGAAAGATGATCGTCAACGCAGCTGCAGTAGCGTTCAGCCCTGCATACACTGGCATACTTACATGCACCTCAATCAATGGGAGCAGAGAAGCCAGCAGGTTCATAGCCACGACGGCCAGTGCCCATTGGATACTCCACAGCTTTCCTGACTCTTTCCAGTTATCAATTAGTTTCATGGCCACTACCTTTTATCTCTTTGGTTAGTTTGATTGGGAACATAGGATCCAGCTCTGGATTGATGGATGTGGCTGCAATGCAGTAAACCGCAAACAATCCTTCAAAGAAGTCCAGCAACCACTCAGGCCACCCATTGCGAACGCAGACAGCGTTGGTCTGTTCATTGAAGTAGATAGGCACCACACCAAATAGAAAGGCGTAATGTGTGTAGTCTTCTTCTATCTGCTGCTTAGTCAGTCTGTGCTTGAACATTGCCATCGGTCACTTCCTTTGATGCTTGAATAGCTAAACAAATGGACTCTTCAAGGCGCTGCTTTGCTAACTCCATCTTTGTTGGGTTAGCGGTTGGCTGATTGCTCATCAATCGCTCTAAAGCCTGCCCTTGTGTATTCAGAATTGCTTCAAACATAGCTACCTCGTTGCGCCGATTGGATACATGCAATCCAATGCACCACCCACATATCTATCGACTTTTTCCTTGAGTTGGTTCGGGTTTGTCAGAGTCCGGTGGATTGTCCAGGCTCTGACTGTCATGAGATTGGTTTCCGTAACGAATGCATAGTCTGCCCGTTCAGTTATCGTTACCTGTCCACGTGGAAGTTAATCACTACATGGTGACACCCTCGGTTGTTCATACTCATTTCAGGTTATTCCTAAAGAGGCTCGTAAACCCACTTAGAAATAAAGCCAGCACATGGCTGGCTTTAGAGTAAGCAATGGATATAAGGAATGTGCTCGCGCTAATCGACGCTACTTGTCGGCCTGCTTATCCTGGTACCACTGTTTGATCTTGTCGGGCTTTTGCCCACACTTCTCTAACGCACCCTTCCAAATCAGGTCACGTTCAACAGCTTCATCCCTTGTCAGGGGCGGGCCATCGAAAGGAATATCACAAGGTGTTAGGAAAGCCGCAGGTGGAAGAACTACCACATCACGAGTCTGCGTCACCACTTGGAGATCGGTAGTGCTGCCACATGCTGTCAATAACATCGGCAGGCAAACGCTTAGAGCCACAATCATCTTCTTCATTCTGCAGTAGTCCTTTTAGTTCACCGACGGCTTGATTCACTGTTGCGTCCACGGTCGCATTGTAAGTTTTCATGTAATCAACGGCTTTACGCTCATCGTCAAGGTGCTGAGTGAGCGTATTAATCGTTGAATTCAAATCGGTATTGACCTGAGTAACGGTTGCAATGGATAGCTTGGCTGTTGCAAGTTCAGCCTGTTTGGTTGCAATGGTTGAGTCTTTCGATTCAATCTGTTGCTCCAAATAGTCAACACGCAAAGAAAAGAAACCAATCACCAACCCAAGCACCACAATAAAAATGCCGTTCATCTTAGTTAGCAAAACAGAGCTCCGTTTCTTTCTGTCGCCGCTTAACTAGGCCTGGTAACTTCTTACCAGCCCCATACACCCAAAACGAAAGCTCGTTACAAGCTTTGGAGTAGTTACCTTGGCGAATGTGTTTATAAATGCGTGTCTCGCTGCCATCAGGGTTATGTCTGAATCGCGTACAGCCTGTGTTGAATATGAATGATGTGAAAGCATCAATTTGCCCTTGGCTCATCGGAGCATCACCCATCGAAGCAACGAGACATTTTTCTGAGGATTTGATGTTTTTAACCCAATCCTCTGCGACTTGAATTTCAGTAACCGGCTTATCATCTACGCCATGAGTATTCCCCACACCGTTAGTGATTAAGCCGGACGGGCAAACATAAGGATCCAGTCGGCATCCCTCTGCATTGCCTATGATCTCCAAGGCTTGTTGTGAAACCATCAGGTCGCTTTGAACAACCCCTCCGGTGATAAGAGCAATGATGGCCATGACAGAACAAACAATCTTGTTTTTAGCCTTCATTACCGATCGTCCTCTTCAAGAAGTGTTTCTAGCGGTACTCCGCTCGCCACTTTGGACTTGAGCACTTCATGATTTTTATGCTTATAAACCCAAGTGAGGATGAAAGAAGCTAGACCCAAGAACAGGCCTCCAATCACACCCCACTCACTGACTGAAAATGCACCGAGAACAGTCACCCAACCTGCAAAGAACTGGGTAACCTTCTCACCTTTCGCAATAAAAAAAGCGGCGACAACTCCAGCTAGAGCAGTCAGCCATAGTTGTTTTTTCTCTAGCATTAGGAGCCTCACGCTTTTGCGTTTTACAACTGGTTAAATGAATCAACCGTCGACAAATAAGTGCCTTCTTCCATCTCAATACCAATAAAACGGCGGTTTAACTTCACACACGCTTTACCCGTAGAGCCGGAACCCATAAAAGCATCAAGCACAACATCACCTTCACGACTGCTGGCAGTGAGAATGTGCTCCAGCATTTCCGCTGGCTTTTCGCATGGATGTTTACCTGGGTAATACGCGACAGGAGTAAATGTCCAAACATCGGTATAAGGCACGTCACTGGTGACGCTGAATGGACGACGCAAGCTTTCATACTCAGCTTTAAGATCGTCATACTGACGAGTTAACGACTGATAGTCCGCATTAAGTGCATCGTACTCTTTGGTTAGTTCTTCATGAGAGCGTTCAAGCTTTCCAGCATGTTCAGCAAACAGTGCTTGCAGCTTTTCATATTGTTCTCGATTAGGAAGTTGCCACTGACTGGCACTAAACCAATGTGAACACATCTGTGTGCCAGTAGCTTTGTTGATCTCTTTGGCTGAAATGCCAAGCGTCTCACGGGCTTGTTTGAAATATTGAATCAGAGGCTCAAATACCTCTTTCTTTAATTCAGAACACTTCTTCGCATAACCAGCCACGCCTTTAGCATGACCTTCCGAACCGTAGTGTTCAGCGAACAGTACACGCTCAGTAGCAGGGAAGAAGGACCGTAAATCAGCTTTTCTCATTCTGCGCCATGGGCCGTTTGGCTTAGCCCAAATGATATGGTTCAACACATTAAAGCGTTGCCTCATAAGCAATTCAGTATCTGCTGAGAGCTTGTGGCCACAAAACAAGTAAATACTGCCTGATGGTTTTAGCACTCGCCAAAACTCAAGCATGATCTCGTCTAACCACGCCAAGAACGTTTCTACATCAGGCCACTGATTATCCCAAGCGTTTTTCTTTACTTGGAAATAAGGTGGATCAGTTAAAACAAGGTCGACGCTGTTATCTGGTAAGGTTTTAAGATAAGACAGGCAATCTGCATTAAACAGCTGCACCGTGTTATTTAAGAAGGAATGGTTCAATAGTGCCTCCGAGCTTAGGCGCTCTTGGCACTCTCCTTAATCAAAGTTTTGCACCGCTTGCATTTAATCGAAACAGTGCCAATAAATTCACATAATTTCGCGCCGCACTTAGGGCAACGCAGTTCTATTAGTTTTGTCATATAGTCTCACTTTCGTGTAGACTCCAACCGCTTTGCAAAGCTGGATGGGCCTTGGTTTGGCTTATGACTAGCGTAATAGGTCAGATGGCTGTGAGGTGTTCCCGCACTTCACAGTCGCCCATTTCATTGCCGTAGAAGATGCACAGCTCCCTCTCTGCAAAAGCAGGTCTCAGGTACTCAAGGCTGCGCCCAAATACGAAAAAACCCCGCCATTTGGCGAGGTTTCAATTTGTTCACGGTTACAAAAACCGCACTTTGGTAAATTTATACCCTAACTATAGGACATTTGCAACTGCATGTTGTGTTTTATTTGTGGTTAACACACAAGATGTAGTGTTTAACGTTAGCAGCATCAATTCACCGAGGTCGGTTGTAATGTAGCGACCATCTGGGATCTTCTTTAATTGTCCAGCTTGGCTTAATTGCTCCATAACAAAGGCCACGTGCGGCAAACTTGCCATACCCCTAGCCATTGCGTACCCACCAATACTTTCGGCGCTTTGTGGGCCGCACGATGCGTTTTCAAGTATTTCTTTTACTAGGTTTTCTTGGGTGTTTTTAATCTGGTTCATATAACTTCTCCTGGCGTATTAAAGTCAGGACGACACTAATTATTGGTCACGTGGAAAGCTAGTCTTATTGGAGGGAAAAGCCGTGGGTGTGACCACGACCTCTCATTACGGAAAAACAACTAGCTATTGGGAGTACTTTCCCTTACTTACCAATTCGTGGCTTTCCAGTAGGCCCTTGATCTTTACCTAATTGAGACATGACGGCAAAAGACTGGCGCTGCAGTGCTTCAACTTGCATCAGTAGCCCAATAATCTGGAAATTATTGTTAATTACGGTTTGCGCCTCAATGGACATGTCACCTGCAATGTTTAGTGACTTGGTTTGAATCTCAACACGCAACTTCTCTGTTAGTTCTTCTAGCTTCCAACCAGTCGGATTATCACGACTCATCAGAACGGGGAGGTTTGTTGCGGCAACTTGCTGTTGAGCTTCTTCGATAATGTGAGCAACGTCTTCAACTTCCAGGCCACAATTTTCAATCATTTCTACAAGCTTTTCGTTCATCTTAATTTTCCTTTTTCATTTATAACTTCACCATCAATGACCACTGAGCGACTTTGAGGTGAAAACGTACTTGAAGTAGGGCGCTGCTCTAATATCGTTTCAATTTCAATTCGTGCCTGCATTCTTCCAACCTCTAACCCGAGAAAATAACCTTCAAAACCTGGCCTTTCCTTTTGCAGCTGCTTCGCTTCCTGCTCCTGTTCTTTGAGCTCCAAGCATAGCGACTGCAGCTTTTTGATAAGCTCCCTATCCACTATTCTTCCTCATCTTCAGGCATGCAATTGCTGCATGTATGTTCATTGCTGTGCCATTCACCACATTGGCCCCAGTGAAAGGCACTGCCGCAACTTTTACATGCGCCCATTTCCGATAGATCGACAGGTTCATCACAAACTACACAGTCACCACAATATTCAATTTCACCGTACATTGGACACCTCTGGTTTATATGACTCTAATAACTTGCCTATATTGATAACCAACTCCATCTTGTTATCTACGCATCCGGTAGCCATAGCATTAGCGGCTGAATTTAAAAGCTCATCCACTTCAATGCTTTTAACCTCTTCAAATGCAAATTTAAGCATCCCCTGCCTGTCAGTAGAAAAACCTTCACGCATTTTATTGCCGTAATTCATCAACAACTGGCAAGCACTAATTTCCATATTGAATCTTGTGGTCCTTTGAACGGCTAAAGAAATTGGTTCTTCTCCAAGGTATGCCGACAGAGTTAGCTCTTTTGCTATGGTTTGACGTTGTGCTGATTCATATCCAGGCGATTTAACTTCATGAATGATGATTTTTCCCAATTTACGAGCAAGATGATATTCAGCATTAGCGCCTAAGCTATGTTCCCAACCAGAAAGCATTAGGATGCAATCTGATGTTCGAACCATTGAACAACAAATATCCATATACTCTGGCTGAGATAATCCATCGGGTAGCAAGGCTGGATTTAGGACACTAAAACCTTTATTAGATAGTTTCAGATCCATCTTATTAAAAGCTAGACGGTTAAATTCAGGCAGGCCACTCATTGGGCCTGCAATATAGACTTTAGTCTTCACGCAACATTCTCTTCTTTAACAACATCGAAATGGACTTGAGTTATTACCTCACGATCACCAATTGGACGCTGATAACAACGGCGAAGCTCGCTTTTTAAATCTTCCATCGTCGCAAAGCCATCTAGCCTGGCATCATTAAGTTCAAGGTCTGATAACAAGCAGTGGTTTACATACCAAATATTGACTGGTAGAAGCTGCCCTGTTTTTTCGTTTTTAATATGTGCAAAGCCTGGATGAATATCTTTATTACCAAGACGAACACTTGTGCATTTATGAGCCGAGAAGATACGATTAAAGTTCTCGTCATTGAGTGTTAATTCGGTATCAACCGAGTGAACTACCTTATTCTTCATTATCGTCACCACTGTATTCAATAACACTAACAGGCTTATTCGGTTCTTCCGTTCTCCAGCTAGGCGCCCATTTATCTAACCAAGCTTGCGCCTGTGGTTGAGTCATGCGGTTATGCGTCATGACATACGCCTGAAGTTCACTGGAATCGGATGGAAGCATGATCAAGACCTATTGGATGTAAAGTAACCCTGCAGCAATGGCGTAGAATGCCGTTGCTGCTATAACAAGTTCAAAGTGCTTAAACGTCATCGTGTTGGCTGCTGAGGCTGGCCCCATCCCTCTTGTCTTCTACCGCCTAACATTTGCATCACGCCATTAAAGCCTTGCACCACAACCTCTGTCGTATATTGGTCTTGACCACTTTGGTCTTGCCACTTACGCGTTTGTAATTGGCCTTCAATGTAAACCTGTGAGCCTTTATGAAGATATTCACCTGCGACTTCTGCAATCTTTCCAAATAGAGCAACACGGTGCCATTCAGTTTTCTCTCGTTCTTCACCAGTAGCTTTATCGCGCCATGATTCCGAGGTTGCGATGGTGATGTTTGCGACTGCAGAACCATTCGGCATGTAGCGAACTTCTACATCAGCGCCTAAGTGACCAACTAAAATTACTTTATTAACTCCGCGACTGGCCATTATTCAGCCTCCTTTGGAGCAATAAGAACTTCACGAGTACCGTTTGATTTGTAATCAGAAACAACACCCATCTTTTCTAAGTCTTCAAGAATTTGACTCGCTCGGTTGTAACCGATTTTGAATTTACGTTGGACGCCTGAAACACTGGCACGACGTGTTTCTGCTACCCAATCTTGAACCTTGGTGAGTAGAGAGTCCGTGTTTTCACTTTCTTTTACGCTGACAGTAACTGTCATTCCATCAGGCAAACCTTTTGAAGCAGCTTTTTGAATATCAGATGCCCAAATAACATTCCCTTTAGAGTTATCTAATTTCTGAGGAAATGAATCACCATCTAACAATCCAGAACGACCACCGAACACTAAAGACAGATCTTCAATAAGAAGACCTAACTCTTCTGTCATAAGGAAAAAGTCAGCATTATGGTAGGCAATATCATCATTACCTTCGGGTTCTGCATCACTATGAAAACGAAGTTTGACTAACTTCATATCGACATTGCGTTGAGTTTTAGATTCCGGCAGGCTGATAAGAGTAAATGAGACTTCATATTTCAATTCGTTCTCATTAATCAACTGACATTTATCCATGTCACATTCAACCAAAGAAAGAGAATCGAACACGCTAAAATCAATCGCATTACCTTTAGATACGACTGTTTGCTTTGCCGTTTCCCCACGGCCTTTTATCGTTCCTTCATAATCAACATACAGCCATTCCGGCTTAATAAAGCGATGATCATCTTTAGGTAAGCTCACCCAATCATTGATATAAGCGCAAGGCTTAGCGCCTAAGCGAATAGGCAAACAAGAGAAAGAACCTAATGCCTTACGAATGCCACCAATAACATCTTCACTCTTACCGTCGCTTTTCTCATCAATAACTAATAGCTGGCGCTTTATATCGATGTAGAAACAAGAGCGGTGATGCTTAACAGGCTGCAAGCGAAGTAATTCCGCATGGGCAGTGGTTTCAACATCATCACGAAGTTGATTGGTAATCTTGGTACCTTTCTCTTCCAAATCAGCAATGCGGCGCTCTTTTAAAGCATTCAACTGATCACGAGGTACTGAGCGAGTGGCGTCAATGTATTGAATAAATAAGCAGTCATTAACAACATGCGTTACTTTCTCGTTGTCATTAAATAGAACGTGTTCAAAACCAGTGCTCTTTACACCAGTTTCACTCAATTGGGTAAATCGTTTTGATGAAATCTTTTCTTCAATATCGGCAATAGAAAGATTGAAGTCGTTCAATTCATAAATAGAGGCGTTTTTAAATAACATGGGTGATCTCTAATGCTGGATTTTATTAAATTCGATTTGAATACCATTTGGCTTTGCGACCACGGTCGCAATCGGCTTTTCATCTTGAACCCAACATTCGTTTTCGCAGTGGTAGCCTTGCTTTTCTAAGAAAGTCTCTGCTTGGAAGTATGTTTGAAAGATAAAAGGTTCATTGCTGATTGCTATGGTTCGCATAATGGCTCCTTAATGTCTTAGGCCGCTTTTACGGACGCTAAAATATCTATTCTGTTTTTCCCTGGAGAATAAGAAAGGATGGTGTGTTTAAGTTTCTTATTAAGTTTTTCTAATAACTCGACAGTTTCAGCATCAACACCGCCACACTCTTCAAATGAAAGATCTTGAGGCAATTCATCGCACCAAAAATCACTCTCAATCTCTCGAGCATAATTCGGCTCACAAACAACAATCATGGCATCATTGATGTTCAGTTCTTCATCTTCATAGTGCGTAAAAATATCGTCAATTTCGCCAAAATATTTGTCAGTACTTTGGTCGTATAACTGTGCACTTCCATCCCATTCAACCACTGGCATTCTGAGGAAATTATCTTTCTCTTTTACATCGCTACACTTCTGGCAATAAGCGTTCTTTACAAATACTTCACCGCACTCACACTTACGGTGAGTAGAGCCACTCCATCGCGCTAAATCTTCATTGTCACCATAAAAACGACCATCCCTTGAAACCCAACCGCTAATGTTTTTTTCAAAACGGGCTGCTTTTGATGAATCAGCAAAGATAACTAATGGGAATGCAAACATTGCTACCACACCATCTTCTGTGTCCCAAATGCCAACAAGGAAAGCCCCTTGAATATCGATGCTAGGCTTCCACTCTAGACAGCTGCCAATTTTACCACTACACCAAAGCTCACCCATCTCGCCATCCATAATGACAAGATCACAATCAAGCCCTTTACTAGCAAACCATTTTTTGCAGGCTTCCAACTTGGTTTTCTCATCCCACATAGGTAACTGTGGATGTGTCCAAAACCCTTGTTCATCGCGCTTAACGTCAAATGCTTTCATGTTTATCTCCTGGCTTATGCTGCATTCTGGCTTTGATTTTTATAATCACGATTCCATAGTTGTAAAATGAAAGCGTCGCCAGCTCTGTTTGTTAAAGCCCAATTTGCTATTACTGCAGGCTTATTATCGAACGCTGGTGTGTGGAATTTGCAGTTTGGACACATCAGCATTAATTCTTTTGTTTCTCGGTTATATCGCCATTCAGGCAACCATTTCACTTCTGGTTGAAGCTTGAACGCGACGTTGCAAAGGCACGTTGGCATATCTTCTGGTAGTTTTTGGGCTGCGTCCCCATTCATACACATGATCGAGTCCCTCCTGATCGAACTTATTTAAAATTCCGAGCAGGCGATTCCAACGGCAAGACCAACGCTTATTCCAAGCGGCCTCGCTCTTACCTGCCAACCGTGCAATCTTGGTTTGTGGCAGCAGGGCCGTACCTGCGTTTATTTCATCGCGCTTTTGCTGACAAGCCAACAAAGCAAGATGCTTAATTAATTCAGATGATGAGCCCCTTAACGAACGCTCTTCCTGCGAATTAAACTGAGCAAGTAGTTCAACTAGAAATTCTCCAGATGGCAGTTGTGCGCCGTCGCTGTAGCAATAACGCAACCATTCAGCGACACACGTGCGTGCGTTATTCATGGCTCTAACAAGCTTGGTAAATTTAAATGCTTGAGGCGGAAGAGGCATTGGTGACTTCTTGAAAGTTCTACATGCTAACGTTGTGATTGGCTGCGCATTGATACGACTTGTCGTTTCATTACCCTCACCATCGACCCCAACAACGATCTCGCGAGTAGGGCGCTTCTGATACTTACTATTGCTACTACCGTTATTCTCAAAGCCTTCCAACTGACCTTTGGTACGAGGAACAACTAGCAGTGCTTGGCGGATTTCTTCACGCAATCCTTCTTTGTTATATCGCACTGCAAATCCCTCTATTCTTTTCTGAATAACTGGCTGTTAGCCATAGCAACATAAGCCGATGGCAAAATGCCACAAGCCTTATTTATTGCGCCGAGCTCAACAAAGCTGGTAGCAATAAGCTCATACAATTCATTTGATAGCTGCTGTAAATCAGCTTTATCGTCGTTACTGTTATAAACACCGTCCATTGCTGGCTCTGAGTGTTGAAGCACATCTGCAAATTCTTTAGATACGTTAGAAAGAGAAGCCTGCATTGCAGTGAGTTTTGACTGCGTGCCAATAGGGGAGAGTGGAGTATAAAAGGTACCCATAGCACCACACACATCATTCAGGCACTTGGTTCTGTATTCACTCGGCAATGCAGCCATCCAACCAAACGTAAAGTCAGCAGGCATAGGCGAATCTTCTTTTATGATTCGTTCTATCTGCTTACATTTGGTTTTCTGCCAACGTTGAAAGACATCGGCATCCGTTGGTTCTTCACCTAATGCACCAGACTCGATCAGATTATTAAGTAAAACCCCCTTAACAAACTCATCACGACGTACATTAGATGCGTCAAAATAGGCAAGCGTATGTCTAATGACAATCTGCGCTAAATTGCTGTCGTTCGCTCGACATTTCATTGCTGCCCCTCCTTGCGTATCTTTATTGATGTGAAATCGCTTTTAAGCTCACCGTTAGTAATAACCTCCAGTTGAAACTGGCGTAATTCAGGGACTGTATCGCCCCACTTACCAATGGCCTGCTTTGAAACTTTTAGTGCTTTCGCTACTTTTGGCTTGGAGCCGAAGTAACCTATAACGTCAACTGTATTCATACGATGATTCTACTAACTGGAAGCGCAAAAGTAAACCTAGGTTTAGGTGATTCTAAACACAGTTTGAGTTTAAAAAACAGGTAAACTTGGGTTTACTTTGCTGCTAATATATACATATGAATAAGATGGGTGATCGCATCCGAATGCGAAGAGAAGAGCTTGCTCTCTCAAAGACAGAATTAGCCAAGGCAGCTGGTAGTTCCATAACCATGGTTTCCAAATGGGAAGCCGGAATGACTATGGGAATAGAGTATGCAGCCAAGATATGTGAGAAATTAGACATATCGTTGATCTGGTTGTATTACGGTGGGATTAACTCATCTGCTACTTGTGTAACAACAAAGATACCAATCGTTGGGAACACTCAAGCAGGACCAGACAAGGAATGGTTCAACTTAGACTTCCCTGCGGGCTTTGGTGATAGCTATATAGACTTTCCAGCAAAAGGTCGGAATGTGTACGCCCTAAAAGTTATAGGGGATAGTATGGCTCCGAGAATATTGGAAGGTGAAGCTGTTATTGTTGATCCTGACTCTGAGCCAGCAACAGGTGAAGAGGTTATCGTCCGATTAGAGAGTGGCGATGTAATGGTTAAAACATTAGCAGCTATCAGAAACGGGCAGATATTTCTAGATAGCTTTAATAATGGCTATTCCAGAATGACTTTCCCATTATCTGAGGTGTCTTGTATTCACCCTGTGATAGGTGTGGCAAGATCGAGCAAAATTAAGACAGCCTAGATGTAAACCTAGGTTTATTTCTTGTCAATCCATGTTTAGATCGTTTACTATTGTGGCTTAGTGAACGTTCAGGGACATGGTGACAATATGTTTTTATATACAGAAAATTACTATGTAACTGATTTTAAAGAAATTTTTACAAATTGCAGATACAAAAAAAGCCGGTTGTGGCGACCGACTTTTTATGCGACTGAACAGCTAGACAAAGAGCTAAACAATCTTCTCAAATTTTGTTTAATTCTAGCTGTCTACTTGCGTGCGCGCAACTGAAATTTTGCCTTTGTGCAAAATTTGCTCGTTGTGCTATCTGCTATATGAACACGGACAGTAGATGAACCATTTAGAATTAACATTAATAGAAGTTGAAGAAGCACTAAGCTATATCAACCCTGACCTGCCTTTTAAGGACTGGTCTAAAGTTGGTCGCGCACTCTATTCTGAGCACGGCGAAAATGCCCGTGATATCTTTGAAAGCTGGTCTAGTCAGGGCAGTACCTACAACAAAAGAGAATTCCAAAGTTGGTGGAAGAACTTTCGCCGTACTAAAAAAACCTCTTTCGGCTCATTTATTTATGAAGCAACGGAAGCAGGTTGGAAGCCTGAGCGTAAAGAACGTACTGCAGAAGAGAAGCAGCAGCTTCAAGATGAATTCACAAAACGTCGCAAAGCAGCAGAGAAGAAACGCGAACTAGCTGAGCAAGCGCAATGGACCGAACTGGAAAAAGAGCACCACGAATTCAAAAGCTGGTCTGCTCAATTTGCACCAACGGGTTATATGCAAGAAAAGCAAATGACCGACTTGGCTCGATTCGTTGACGTTCGCTTAGGTTACGACAAATACCAGCGCCCATTCTTAGCTTGGCCTATTCACGATGAACTATTTAACCAAGGTAACTTCTGCGGTTATGAAAAAGTTATCGACAAGCGCATCCAAATAGGCAAGCGAAAACTAAATAAATTCTCTAGTGATAATGCCCGAACTGATATCGGGTTTATTACGTTTGGTAAGGATTGGGTCCACGGTCGCAAACGTGTGTTTGTTGTCGGTGGTCTTGCAGATGCTTATGCTGCGCACCTTACTAGCGGTGAAGTGGTTATTTCACCAATTGGTGAGGGTAACATTCCTCATATAATTGAATTACTTCAAGAAAAGCACTCGGACATTGAATTTATTGCCGCACCTGATAATGACAAAACAGGTTGGGAAATGATTGAGCGTGCTGGCGGCTTCTGGACGCTACCACAAGCGGAAGGTAAAGACTGGAGTGACGTTTATATTACTGAGGGCGATGAAGCTCTAGTAAGCCAGTTGAACAACGTGAGAGGCTTTCAAACTCTAGTTTCAAATACTCGATACCTACAAGCTGAGATTCGTAAAGGTTTGAACCTCCTGAAATCAGGCATGGGTACGGGTAAATCAACGACGGTTCAAAAGTTCATTAGACAGAACCCGCAGTTAAAAACTCTAATCGTTTCTCACCGTCGCGCTCTGGCTAAGTCACTTCGTACCAGTATCAATGATGAAAGTATCCAGGTTGAGTATTACGAAGACCTAATCATCAAAGATTCAGGTAAAGGCATTGATGCCAATATGGCTCTGAGATCAGCAAATATTCTTGTTTGCTCGGTTGATTCACTTCACCGTTTAGCTGGCTCTCGTTGGGATGCGGTTTTTGTTGATGAAATCGAACAGAACCTTAGCCACTACTTTGCAGAAACTAACCGATTCGGTGAGCACTGCCTTAGCTACCTAACTTTTGCACTTACTCATTCAGACTATCAGATCCTTGCAGATGCTCACCTTGGTGATTTAACCAAGTCGTTCTGCAATCGTATTGGCCTGCACTCTGGTTTCATTTATGACAACCAATACCAAACAGGCAAAGACGAAAACGGCACACCTAAAAAGCTATTCGTTTACGAGTCAAAAGCACACTTAACTGAGGTAGTAATGCAGCAGTTAATGGCTAAAGGTAAACGTTATATTTACGCGAACTCTAAAGCGGAAGTAAAACGTATAGCGACTGCAGTTGAACAAGAACGTGAGCGTGATAACTACGCTGGCAAAGTTTTAGTTGTGCACGCTGACGTTACTGATCAGGAAGATGTTGCTACGGCATTGCAAGATATTAATGCGGTAGTGCCTGACCTGGATGTAATTATCGCCAGCCCAACGCTTGGTACCGGATTTGATATTAGCGCCAACTGTCACCAGTTCGATAAGACTATTGGTTTCCTATCAAGTCGTGTTGGTACAAGTGAAGAGGGCCACCAAGGTTTAAACCGTGCGCGTAACATTACCGAGTTTCATGTTTACTTGGATCCGGCAGAACGTAGCGAACCAACTGACTCTGATTACATTCACAGCAAACTTATTGATGAAGTATCTGCTGAGACAATGAAAGTGTTAGCCATTGATCCATCAACTGGCGAATACACATCACGCAACCCACTTTTTGAATGGCTTTACTGTGAAGTTAAAGCAAAGCAAAACCTTTCTAAAAACCGTTATAAAGCTCGCTTCATTGAGCTGGCTGAGCATGATGGCTATCAAATCATTCATGTCGCTAAAAATGAAATGGCAGCGACCATGGGTAACACCATCCGTGAACTAGCAAATGAACGCACCAAGCGCGAATTATTACGCGAGATTGGTGAGGCGCCAGTACACATCGGTGAAGCATTCGACAACATGATGATGAACGGTGAAAACCACTCATCCGTTGAGATTGCCAAATCTAAAGTGGTTCACGACTTAAACCTAGACGACGCGACTGACGACGAGCTCGATGCCTTATACCCACTGGCGAAAGAACTTTATAAAGAGTTTGAACAACCAGGTGAAAATGCAGAACTTAATAACGCTGACGCGCCAATTAATTTCCCTGAATCGCTACAAGAAGCCGTGACTTGTGCACTAGCTTTCCATCAAGAAAAAAACCGCTATGTTAATTCAATCAAGCGCCTTACTTGGGTGAACGTTACTCACCAAACAGCGAAAGCACTTGATACCAAAGATGTACAGCACGCAGAAAGCCGAGTGAGCTGGCGTCACCTTTCTATTCGCCGCGCTCACATGATCAAGCTGCTTCGTGTTGCTGGCATCGATGAGCAATTGAATTACAACGGCAAAAAATGGACTGCGGAAGAGTTAAACAAAGAACTCGGCCCATGGCTAAAGCAGAAGAAGAACAAAGACCGCCTGTTCAAATACTCAAACATCACGGTTACACCAAACACACTAGAAAACCCATGCCAGTGGCTAAACAACCACCTGCGCTCGTTTGGCGTGCCTGTTGTTGCTGGCAAACGCCGCACCAAAGGTAAAGCCGTCAATGTTTACTTTGTTGATACAAACGCATGGGACGGCGTTCGTGCGCTTGTTGATATGCGTACTCGAGGCATTGAAGCCAGCATGGAAGACCACGATCTAGTCGATTTGAAGACGCTGACTAATAGCGTGAACAATTTCATTGACTCAATCAACAAGGGCGACTTCAAGCCAGGTTGGAACATCTTATTTAATAAGATGGACAAGCAATGTGTACTGGCTGGCCAGATAGAGCTTCGTGATGAACTGGCGCAAGCATTTGCCCAAATTGCGGACCGCTTTGATGATCAGGCGATTGAAAAAACTGATCCACCCTCGCCAACAGTTTTATATAAATCAATCGGGCAAGGTGGATCACCTATTCATACCCAAGATGCTAGCTGTGATAGGGGTTTGTCGTATATAGAGGGAGGGGAAGAAGATCCACAAGTTCAAATCCACATCCCATCTGCTCAGACTCTCAGCACGCAACACCGTGAGATGGTTGAATTGGTGGCTACTTTAGCCGTGAACAAGTACAAATTGCCTGCCGATAAGGTTGTGGCACTTATGGAGAAAGAGGGCTTAGAAGTGTTCTCAAGCAATGCAGAGGCATGGGCCGGCTCAATTCGAGATATCTTAGTTGGTGAGGTTTGGTGATGAGTCAATCAAATGTATACCTGTTC
This sequence comes from Vibrio cortegadensis, assembly GCF_024347395.1. NCBI lineage: Bacteria > Pseudomonadati > Pseudomonadota > Gammaproteobacteria > Vibrionales > Vibrionaceae > Vibrio > Vibrio cortegadensis. The sequence goes on along the minus strand of NZ_AP025475.1, from coordinate 41,875 downwards.
TCTGTAGCGGCAGATAAGAAGAAAAGAGAACAAGAAGCCGAGCGCAAGGAGCGATCGAGACAGCGCATCTTACGCGCAGCAGCAAAGATTAAGTGGTGATGTTATGTGGTATGTAGTTGTGTTTATTGCTGGCTTTTCTCTGGCTGTACTTATTGTTCAATGGGGCGACATTAAGCGCAGTTTGGTAAATAAGAGAAAGAGAAAGCTATATCAGAAGTTATCAAAGGGTAGGGCAAAGAAAGTCGTAGACATTCGCACATGGGATGAGGTTTGGTACTACCGCGAATATCCTTTTCTTATTAATGGTGAAACTGTTTGTGTTCCTGGTAACTTGTGGCTGTGGTGGCATTGCAATGATGAGTATAAGAGGCTTCATACTGTAGATGGAAAACCTGTTGGGTATTTGAAAAGCTCCATAATAAGAAGTCGAAAGTGTTATTCAGGCTGGTTTCATTATAAGGGGTTATCTCTTGCCGATGGCCCTAACCAGACGGGTAAAACGGTAAAAGTATCGGCAGTGGTAGAAGTTTACTGATAATAGGTTTTCAACGTAATCTGTGGATAAGAAAAAGGCTGGGGTTATCCCAGCCTTTTTGTTTTGGTTACTGCCAGTATTTTGCGAATCGCTTGTTGTAATCCACCAGCGCAGCGTTCACATATTCGCTTTTCTTACCTGGCCCCATGTGTTCAAGAACGATGGTACCGCGATGTTTTACTTGGGCGATCCACCAGCCGTCTTTCTTTATGGTGCTTATCATTGGCTTTTTCGGCAAACTTGCACAAAATTCGTATTCTTTCCAAGCTGCATGCATAGCCAGCATGGCGTTGTCAGCTGTCACAGTGAAGTCAAAATCTAAACCGTGATAGTTCATCGAAACTAACCAGTAGCCATTATCCAAGCGCTTAGGGGCGGCGAACTTTGGCTTTTCTTCCGGTTTAACTGGTTTTTCTTCAGTTTCCGGTTTGGTTTGTTCTTTCTCTTTCTCAGGCTTAGGTTCCGGCTTCTCCGGTGAGTCAACCTCTCGCTTCAAGATAGTGTCGAGTGTAGTTTCAAACGATAGAGCTTCTTCGACGATGGCCATGTATTTTCTGATGGTGGCATAGTTACCACCAAAATTAGACTTGATGGTTCTTTGCTTTATTTCAATGTCAGGATCCTGCTTGATTAGCTTTTTAACGTTTTCATGCATCTTAGCCAGTGCTTTTGAGCTGACTATATCTTCATGGCTATCAAATCGTTGCAATTCGCTCAGGCGGTCTTTTTCATCTGCTACGATGCTTTCCCACTTCTGACCAGCTCTTAGTATTTTAAATTGTTTATAGTGAGCTTGGGCTTTTGGATCTGAATGGCCAAGTAGTGTTTGGAAGAACATATCCTGATCAACGTTAGCCCATCGCTTATCTTCATCAAAAAATAGCTTAAAGCAAACAGCCGCGTAGATAGCACGAGTATCTTTAAACACCCAAGAGCGATTAGGTATGCCCGTTGAAATGTTCGCTGCTTCCATCATGTCACGCATGAAGTCGTTAAGATATGCCGCGGTTCTATTGTGTACCAGCTCGTTGAATTGGTAATGGCGACCCGCGTCCAGTTCATCAATCATTGATGTTACTTTCGGGTATGAACGGAGCATAGCGATTGCTGCTAGAACTTTGTCAGCTTCCACCAGGCTGTAGATCTCGAATTTATTTTCACGGTCAACACCACCACGTTCCTTAGCTTGGCCCGAGAACATAAGCTTATGAGTACCAGATTTTTCAAACTCACCCTGAACTAGAACTTCAATAGCTCGACGGCCCGTAGCTAATGCAATGCCAGTGGCTAGTGCTTCCCAGTTCCAAATATCAGGGTTTACTGGTGATAGGAGGAACTCACAGCGTGCCATGATTGTTGGGTAGTCGATATCAATTGTCTGCCCTTTCTTTTTTGACAGAGCGAAGGCGCTTGTCTCAGAAGATACAGCTGCAGCAAAAGAGTCCTTAACCAACCAACGCATGATCTCATGGTCAATTTTGATACCTTCCAAGTCATTGAATAGCTCGCCACATTCATCTAACAGCGCGAACAATGCTTCTTTTTGGTGTGCACGGTCATCTTTGTTGACGGGCTTTAGTCGTTGCAGCTCAGGTTTCCACGCTTCAAATGATTTGGCTGTGTCATTGACCATGGATGCATACCGAGTGCTATTGATGTCAATACCATCGACAGCCTTCTTCAATCGGTCCACCTGCAGCAGTTTATCTTTCAGAGCCTTAACAGCAAGACGCGTAGCCTCAAGCTCTTGGTCCTGTAGCGGCTCAATAAGGTGTTGGCAGTGAGGGTATTTCTTACCTAAGCGATCCAAAGTCACGTGCAAAGAATGGTGTAACCAACCCTTGCTTGTTACCTGGTTGCGGATTTTAGTTAGGTACTTGCTTGCCGTGTTATGGGTTATACCATTGCGCTTATTCTTCGCTCGCTTGCCGTACAAGGCACGAGTGACCTTTTCTGCAGCACGCTTGAACGCTTGGGTCTTTTGCCCTTGCGGCTTATCGCTTTCGTTTATCTCGCCTATTTCCTTGAACATGTCTTCGATGATTTTATCGAGATCAATTTTTCTGGTTCGTTTTTCAATATCACTATCAATCATGGTGTTCTCTCCTGACGGCTTTAATGTGTGCAGTATATAACAAGATTAAAATATAGTCAACAACGTGTGCATATACATAATAACACAAATGTGTGTGCAATGCATAACATAACACAATATATCGTTACCCCTTGCACACGTGTGCTAATACTAACTATTTACGTAAATAGTTAGTATTAGCACACGTGTGCAAGGGGTAACGATATATTGTGTTATGTTATGCATTGCACACACATTAATGTTATTATATATACACGTTGATTGACTATATTATATTCTAATCTTGCTATACACGCATTAAAGCCGTCGTCAGGAAGAACACCATGATTGATAGTGATATTGAAAACGAACCGAAAAATTGATCTCGATAAAATCATCGAAGTATGTTCGAAAATAGGCGAGATAAACGAAAGCGAAGCCGCGGGGCAAAAAAAGACAAGCGTTCAAGCGTGCTGCAAAAAGGTCACTCGTGCCTTGTACGGCGCGAGCGAAGAATAAGCGCAATAAATATAACCCATAACACGGCGCAATACCTAACTAAATCGCAACCAAAACTAACAAAGGTTGGTTACACCATTCTTTGCGCGTGACTTTGGATCGCTTAGGTGAAAAATACCCTCACTGCCACCTTATTGAGCCGCTACAGGACCAAGAGCTTGAGGCTACGCGTCTTTGCTGTTAAAAACTCTGAAAGATAAACTGCTGCAGGTGAACCGATTGAAGAAGGCTGTCGATGGTGATTGACATCAATAGCACTCGGTATGCATCCATGGTCAATGACAGGCAAATCATTTGAAGCGTGAAACCTGAGCTGCAACGACTAAAGCCCGTCGGCAAAAAGATGACCGTGCCAAAAAAGCATTGTTCGCGCTGTTAGATGAATAATGCGGCTATTCAGCTTGACTGGAAGGTATCAAAATTGACCCGTAATCATGCGTTGGTTGGTTAAGGACTCTTTGCTGCGGCTGTATCTTCTGAGACAAGCGCCTTCTGTCAAAAAAGGGCGAACGGTGATATCGACTACCCAATCAATCATGGCGCTGTGAGTTCCTCTATCACCAGTAAACCCTGATATTTGGAACTGGGAAGCACCCAGCCACTGGCATTGCATTAGCTACGGGCCGTCGAGCTATTGAAGTTCTAGTTCGGGGATTTGAAAAATCTGGTGCTCATAAGCGCTGTTCTCGGGCAAGCTTAAGGAACGTGGTGATTGTTGACCGTGAAAATAAATTCGGATCTACAGCCTGGTGAAGCTGACAAAGTTCAGCGGCAATCGCTATGCGTTCCGTTTACCCGAAAGTAACATCAATGATTGATGAACTGGACGCGGTCGCCATTACCAATTCGGCGAGCTGTTACACAATAGAACCGCGGCATATCTTAACGACTTCATGCGTGACATGATGAAGCGGCGAACATTTCAACGGGCATACCTAATCGCTCTTGGTTTGTTTAAAGATACTCGTGCTATCTACGCGGCTGTTTGTTTTAAGCTATTTTTGATGAAGATAAGCGATGGGCTAACGTTGATCGGATATGTTCTTTCAAACACTACTTGGCCATTCAAGATCAAAAGCCCAAGCTCACTATAAACAATTTAAAATACTGGAAGCTGGTCGAAAATGCGAAGCATCGTGGCGGCGGCCTGACCGCTGCCTTGATTTGATAGCCGTGAATATAGTCGCTCAAAAGCTGGCTGGCCAGATGCATGAAAACGTTAAAAAGCTAATCAGCGGGATCTGACATTGAAAAAAAAAGAACCATCGAAGTCTATTTTGGTGGTAACTATGCCGCCATCGAAAATACATGGCCATCGTCGTCGGCTCTATCGTTGAAATTACGCTCGACACTATTGAAGCGAAGTTGACTTTCACCGGAAACCGGAACTAAAGCCTGAAAAAAAAAAACAAACCAAACCGAAACTGAAAAAAACCAGTTAAACCCGGAAAAAAAGTTCGCCGCTCGCGCTTTGGATAATGGCTGCTGACTCGTTTCGATGAACTATCGCGGTTTTGATTTTGACTTCACTGTGAACGGCTGACAACGCCATGCTGGCTATGCATGCTTTGAAAAGAATACGAATTTTGTGCAAGTTGCCGAAAAAGCAATGATAAGCGCCATGAAAAGACGGCGGTGGATCTTGAGCATCGCGGTACCATCGTTCTTTTACGTGGGGCCGGGTGAAAAGAAAATAATGAACGCTGCGCTGGTGAATTACGGCAAGCGATTCAAAATACTGGCGGTAACAAAACAAAAGGCTGGGATGGCCCCGGCCTTTCTTATCATCACGAATTACGTTGAAAACTATTATCGTGAAGCTTCTGCCGCTGCCTGCTTTACCGTTTTACCCGGTTAGGGGCCATCGGTGAAATAACTTATAATGAACCGGCCTGGCTGTGCTTTCGACTTCTTTATTATGGGCTTTTCAATGCCCGGCAAGGTTTTCCATCTACGGTATGAAGCCTCTTATACTCATCATCATTGCAATCGTTACCACGCCACCACAGTTACCGGGAAACAAACTTGATTTCGCCATTAATGAAAGGATGTTCGCGGTGACCAAACCTCATCCCATTGCGATGTCTACGACTTTTTGCCCTACCTGCTGACTTTCTGATTCTGCTTTCTTTCTATTTTTACCAGGCTGCGCTTAATATGTCCCCGTTGATAAACAATAGTACGGCCGAAGCCGGCCGGCAATAAACTTGACTGCATGCACCGCGCATAACATCGCCGCTTCAATCTTTAACGCTTTGCGCGTAATGCGCTGTCTCGATCGCTCACTCGCGCGCTCGGCTTCTTTCTTTTCTTCTTCATCTGCCGCTAACGAAATTTGGTATTACATTTGATTGACTCATCGCCAGGCCTCGCCGGCTGAAAATATCTCGTTTTGAGCCGGCCCCTCTGCGTTGCTGGTACTTCTAAGCCCTCTTTCTCCGCCAAGTGCAAACCTTATCGACGGCAATTTGTGCTTGTTCGCGGCTGAAAAGCGCCGCCAATTCGGCAAATCTTGCGGTGTTGCGTGCTGGTCTGAGCGGATGGATGATGATTTTGAATTTTTGGATCTTCTCTTCCTCCTCTACGACAGGCCCCTATCGCAGCAGCATCTTGGTATGAAAATGGTGATTTTTTTGCGTTGATTTATATAAAACTGTTGGCGAGGGTGGATCGGTTTTTCGATCGCCTGATCATCAAAGCGGTCGCATTTGAGCGGAAATGCTTGCGCCGGTTCATCGCGAAAGCTCTGCCGGCCGCCACGTACACATTGCTTGTCCATCTTATTAAATAAGATGTTCCAACCTGGCTTGAAGTCGCCCTTGTTGATTGGTCAATGTAATTGTTCGCGCTATTAGTCGGCGTCTTCAAATCGACTGGATCGTGATCTTCCATGCTGGCTTCAATGCCTCGGTATCGGCTCAAGCGCACGAACGCCGTCCATGCGTTTGTATCGGCAAAGTAAACATTGACGGCTTTTACGCTTTGGTGCGGCGTTTGCCAGCGGCAGCTGGCGGCGCCAAACGAGCGCGGTATTGTTTAGCCACTGGCATGGGTTTTTGGTGTGTTGGTGGTTTTTACCAACCGTGATGTTTTATTTGAACAGGCGGTCTTTGTTCTTCTTCTGCTTTAGCCATGGGCCAGTTCTTTGTTTTCTTCCGCGGTCCATTTTTTGCCGTTGTATTCAACTCATCGTGCCGGCAACGCAGCGGCTGGCGATCATGTGGCGCGGCGGCGAGAAAGGTGACGCCAGCTCACTCGGCTTTCTCGCGTGCTGCCATCTTTGGTATCGCTGCTTTTCGTTGTTTTTTGGTAACGTTCGCAAGCAGGGCGCTTGATTGAATTAACATAGCGTTTTTTTCTTGATGAAAGCTGGTGCGAAGTCGTCTTCTTCTGGCGATTCGATTGGTGGCGCGTCGGCGTTATTGATTAAGTTCTGCATTTTCACCTGGTTGTTCAAACTCTTTATAAAGTTCTTTCGCCGGTGTATAGGCATCGGCTCGTCGTCGTCGTCGTCGTCTAGGTTTGAAGTCGTGAACCACTTTGGAATTTGGCAATCTCAACGGATGGTGGTTTTCACCGTTCATCATCATGTTGTCGAATCTTCATGTTTACTGGCGCCTCACCAATCTCGCGTAATAATTCGCGCTGGCGTTCGTTCATTTGCTGGTTATTGCACCCATGGTCGCTGCCATTTTCATTTTGGCGACATAATGATTTGATAGCCATCATCTCGGCCAGCTCAATGGCGACTTTATAACGGTTTTTAGAAAGGTTTTGCTTTGCTTTAACTTCTGCGGTAAAGCCATTCAAAAGTGGTTGCGTGATGTGTATTCGCCGGTTGATGGATCAATGGCTAACGCTTTCATTGTCTCGGCAATACTTCATCAATAAGTTTGCTGTGGAATGTGTCGAAGTCGGTTGGTTTTCGCGTTCTGCCGGATCCCAGCAGGCATGAAACTCGGTAATGTTACGCGCGCGGTTTAAACGCGGTGGCCCTCTTCGCTGTGCCAACGACGACGATGAAACCAATAGTCTTTATCGAACTGGTGACAGTTGGCGCTAATATCAAATCGGTACCAAGCGTTGGGCTGGCGATAATTCCATCCGGGTCGGCACTACCGCATTAATATCTTTTGCAATGCCGTAGCAACATCTTCTGATCGTAACGTCGGCGTGCGCGCTAAAACTTTGCCGGCGTATATCTCGCTCGCGTTCTTGTTCGGCTGCAGTCGCTGCGTTTTCTTCCGCTTTGAAGTTCGCGTAAAATAACGTTTGCCTTTGGCCGTAACTGCTGCATTTACCTCGGTTAAGTGTGCTTTTGACTCGTGAAAACCAGCTTTTAGGTGTGCCGTTTTCGTCTTTGCCTGTTTGTGATTGGTTGTCATAAATGAAACCGGAGTGCAGGCCAATACGATTGCCAGAACGACTTGGTTAAATCACCGAAGGTGACATCATCTGAGGATCTGATAGTCTGAATGATGAGTGCAGTGCCAGGTAGCTAGGCGTGCTCACCGAATCGGCCAGTTTCTGCGAAAGTAGTGGCTGGGTTCTGTTCATTTCATCGGCAAAACCGCATCCCGTCGGCGAGCCAGCTAAACGGTGTGAATCAACCGAGCAAACAACAAATATTTGCTGATCTCAGAGCCATATTGGCATCAATCTTTACCTGAATCTTTGATGATTGGGTCTTCGTAATACTCAACTGGATACTTTTCATCATTGATACTGGTACAGTGACAGCCAGCGGCGACGGTGACGAAACGATTAGAGTTTTTGCTGCGGGTTCTGTCTAATGAACTTTTGAACCGTCGTTGATTTGCCCCGTACCCATGCCTGATTTCGGGAGGTTCAAACCTTTGCGAATCTCGGCTTTGTAGGTATCGGTATTTGGCTAGAGTTTGAAAGCCTCTCGCGTTGTTCGGCTGGCTTACTGAAGCACAAATCGCCCTCGTAATATAAACGTCGCTCCAGTCTTTACCTTCCGCTTGTGGCGTCGTCGAAGCCGCCGGCACGCTCAATCATTTCCCAACCTGTTTTGTCATTATCGGGTGCGGCAATAAATTCAATGTCGGTGCTTTTTCTTGAAGTAATTCAATTATATGAGGAATGTTACCCTCACCAACTGGTGAAATAACCACTTCACCGCTAGTAAGGTGCGCAGCATAAGCATCTGCAAGACCACCGACAAATGTCACACGCTTCAGTGACCGTGGACCTAATCCTTACCAAAACGTACAAAACCCGATATCAGTTCGGGCTTTCATCACTGAAGAATTTATTTGCTGCCGTTCTATTTGGTGCTTGTCGATATCTTTTCATAACCGCAGAAGCAATTCCTTGGTTAAATAGTTCATCGTGACAGGCCGCTTCAAGAATGGGCGCTGGCATTTGTCGTAACCTGCTGAACGTCAACGAATCGAGCCTGTCGGTCATTTGTTTTCTGCATATAACCCCAAATTGAGCGCATCAGCTTTTGAATTCGTGGTGCTCTTTTTTCCAGTTCGGTCCATTGCGCTTTGCTCCAGCCAGTTCGCGTTTTTCTCCCGCCGCCAAAGCAGACGTTTTTGACCCATCTTTGAAGCTGCTGCTTCTCTTCTGCAGCATTGCTCCTACGCTTCAGGTTTCCAAACCCGCTCGTTGCTTCATAAATAAATGAGCCGAAAGAGGTTTTTTAGTAATGGTTGAAAGTTCTTCCACCAACTTTGAATTCCTTTCTTTGTTGTAGGTAATTCGCCCTGATCTTTCAGGGACTAGGAGAACACGGGCATTTTCGCCGTGCTCAGAATAGAGGAGCGTCAACTTTAGACCAGTTCCAGTAGCAGCAGGTTGATATAGCTTAGTGCTTCTTCAACTTCTATTAATGTTAATTCCTCTAAATGGTTCATCTAATGTCCCGGCAGATAGCATTAACGAGCAAATTTTGCAATAAAGGCAAAATTTCAGTTGCGCGCACGCAAGTATCGCCAGAATTAAAACAAATGGAGAAGATTGTTTCATTTTTCGTTCAGTTGTTCAGTGCCCAAGTCGGTCGCCACAACCGGCTTTTTGCATCTGCAATTTGTAAAATTTTTAAAAATCAGTTACATAGTAATTTTCGTAAGAGAAAAAATATTTGTCACCATGTCCCCGAACGTTCACTAAGCCACAATAGTAAACAAACGATCTAAACATGGGATTGACAAGGCCAAACTCCAGGTTTACATCTAGGGCTGTCTTAATTTTGCCTCGATCTTGCCTATCACAGGGTGAATACAAGATTAATTCCTCAGATAACGAAAGTCATTCTGGAATAGCCATTATTAAACACGGTGAAATATCTGCCCGTTTCTGATAGCTGCTAATCGTTTTAACTAATGTTATCGCCACTAATCGGGACAACCCCTCACCTGCTGCTGGGCCTGTCAGGATCACCTACTGGGCCAGCTTCACCTTCCAATAACATTCCTCGGAGCCATACATCCCCTATAACTTTGGGGGTACACATTCCGGACCTTTTGCCGAAAGTCTATATAGCTGTCACCTGCAGGAAGTCTAAGTTGAACCATTCCTTGCCTTGGTCCCCACATGTTCCCAACGATTGGTATCTTTGTTGTACTGTGCGTATGAGTTAATCCCCACCGTAAATATGTAAACCAGATCAACGATATGTCTAAGCCATATCTTGGCTGCATACTCTATTCCTAGTCATTCCGGCTTCCCATTTGAAACCATGGTTATGGAACTACCAGCTGCCTTGGCTAATTCTGCCCTCTTTGAGAGTTGTTTTCTGCATCTGACAGTGATCACCCATCATATTCTATATATATATTAGCAGCAAAGTAAAACCCAAGTTTACCTTGTTTTTAAACTGCAAGTTTAGGAATCACCCAAACCCAGGGTTTCATTTCCTTTTGCGCTTCCAGTTAGCAGAATCACCGTATGAATACATAGTTGACGTTATAGGTTACTCGCCTCCAGCTAAAAAGTAAAGGAAAGCACTAAAAAGTTTAAAAAGAGTACATTGGAAGCGGCGTCCCCTGGAATTACCGCTCTAACTGGAGGTTATTACTAACATTTCTCATTATCAATAAAGATACGCAAGGAGGCGCAGCAATGAAATGTCGAGCGAACGACACAATTTAGCGCAGATTGTCAGCTAGACATACGCTTGCCTATTTTGACGCATCTAATCGCGTTTGATGAGCTTTGTTAAGGGCTCTTTACTTCTAATAACTGATCGAGTTCGGTGCATTAGGTGAAGGTAAACCAACGGGATTTCGATGCCCTTCAACGTTGGTAGAAAAAACTAAATGTAAGCAGATAGAACGAATAAAAAGAAGATTCATGCCTGCCGGATCGACTTTTAGCCGTTTGGCTGTGGATGGCTGTACTGAAGCGAATCCGCAAGCAGGAACCAATGCTTGACGATGGCGGTGCTATGGGTACCTTTATACTCCACTCTCCCCTATTGCACGCAGTCAAAACTCAAATGCAATGCAGCTTCCTTCTAACGCATCTAAAGAATTTAAGATGTGCTTCAAACACCTTGTGAGCCAGCAAATGGACGGTGCTTATAACAGTAACGACGATAAAGCTGGATTTACAGCAGCTATCAAATGAATTGTAGGAGCTTATTGCTACCAGCTTTGTTGAGCTCGGCGCAAATAAGGCTTGTGGCATTTGCCATCGGCTTATGTTGCTATATGGCTAACAGCCAGTTATTCAGAAAGAATAGAGGGATTTTGCAGTGCGATATAACAAAGAAGGATTGCGTGAAGAAATCCGCCAAGCACTGCTGTTGTTCCTCGAAACCAAAAAGGTCAGTTGGAAGGCTTTGAGAATAACGGCAGTAGCAATAGTAGTATCAGAGCCCTCCTGCACCGCGAGAGGATCGTTGTTGGGTCGATGGTGAGGGTAATGAACGACAAGTGGCAACAATGCGCAGCCAATCACAACGTTAGCATGTAAACTTTCAAAAGAAGTCACCAATGCCTCTTCCCGCCTCAAGCATTTAAATTTACCAAACTTGTTAGAGCCATGAATAACGCACGCACGTGTGTCGCTGAATGGTTGCGTTATTGCTACAGCGACGGCGCAACAACTGCCATCTGAGAATTTCTAGTTGAACTACTTGCTCGTTTAATTCGCAGGAAGAGCGTTCGTTAAAGGGCTCATCATCTGAATTAATTAAGCATCTTGCTTTGTTGGCTTGTCAGCAAAGCGCGATGAAATAAACGCAGGTACGGGCCCTGCTGCCACAAACCAAGATTGCACGGTTGGCGGAGGTAAGAGCGAGGCCGCTTGGAATAAGCGTTGGTCTTGCCGTTGGAATCGCCTGCTCGGAATTTTAAATAAGTTCGATCAGGAGGGACTCGATCATGTGTATGAATGGGGACGCAGCCCAAAACTACCAGAAGATATGCCAACGTGCCTTTGCAACGTCGCGTTCAGCTTCAACCAGAAGTGAAATGGTTTGCCTGAATGGCGATATAACCGAGAAACAAAAGAATTAATGCTGATGTGTCCAAACTGCAAATTCCACACCAGCGTTCGATAATAAGCCTGCAGTAATAGCAAATTGGGCTTTAACAAACAGAGCTGGCGACGCTTTCATTTTACAACTATGGAATCGTGATTATAAAAATCAAAGCCAGAATGCAGCATAAGCCAGGAGATAAACATGAAAGCATTTGACGTTAAGCGCGATGAACAAGGGTTTTGGACACATCCACAGTTACCTATGTGGGATGAGAAAACCAAGTTGGAAGCCTGCAAAAATGGTTTGCTAGTAAAGGGCTTTGATTGTGATCTTGTCATTATGGATGGCGAGATGGGTGAGCTTTGGTGTAGTGGTAAAATTGGCAGCTGTCTAGAGTGGAAGCCTAGCATCGATATTCAAGGGGCTTTCCTTGTTGGCATTTGGGGACACAGAAGATGGTGTGGTAGCAATGTTTGCATTCCCATTAGTTATCTTTGCTGATTCATCAAAAAGCAGCCCGTTTGAAAAAAACATTAGCGGTTGGGTTTCAAGGGATGGTCGTTTTATGGTGACAATGAAGATTTAGCGCGATGGAGTGGCTCTACTCACCGTAAGTGTGAGTGCGGTGAAGTATTTGTAAAGAACGCTTATTGCCAGAAGTGTAGCGATGTAAAAGAGAAAGATAATTTCCTCAGAATGCCAGTGGTTGAATGGGATGGAAGTGCACAGTTATACGACCAAAGTACTGACAAATATTTTGGCGAAATTGACGATATTTTTACGCACTATGAAGATGAAGAACTGAACATCAATGATGCCATGATTGTTGTTTGTGAGCCGAATTATGCTCGAGAGATTGAGAGTGATTTTTGGTGCGATGAATTGCCTCAAGATCTTTCATTTGAAGAGTGTGGCGGTGTTGATGCTGAAACTGTCGAGTTATTAGAAAAACTTAATAAGAAACTTAAACACACCATCCTTTCTTATTCTCCAGGGAAAAACAGAATAGATATTTTAGCGTCCGTAAAAGCGGCCTAAGACATTAAGGAGCCATTATGCGAACCATAGCAATCAGCAATGAACCTTTTATCTTTCAAACATACTTCCAAGCAGAGACTTTCTTAGAAAAGCAAGGCTACCACTGCGAAAACGAATGTTGGGTTCAAGATGAAAAGCCGATTGCGACCGTGGTCGCAAAGCCAAATGGTATTCAAATCGAATTTAATAAAATCCAGCATTAGAGATCACCCATGTTATTTAAAAACGCCTCTATTTATGAATTGAACGACTTCAATCTTTCTATTGCCGATATTGAAGAAAAGATTTCATCAAAACGATTTACCCAATTGAGTGAAACTGGTGTAAAGAGCACTGGTTTTGAACACGTTCTATTTAATGACAACGAGAAAGTAACGCATGTTGTTAATGACTGCTTATTTATTCAATACATTGACGCCACTCGCTCAGTACCTCGTGATCAGTTGAATGCTTTAAAAGAGCGCCGCATTGCTGATTTGGAAGAGAAAGGTACCAAGATTACCAATCAACTTCGTGATGATGTTGAAACCACTGCCCATGCGGAATTACTTCGCTTGCAGCCTGTTAAGCATCACCGCTCTTGTTTCTACATCGATATAAAGCGCCAGCTATTAGTTATTGATGAGAAAAGCGACGGTAAGAGTGAAGATGTTATTGGTGGCATTCGTAAGGCATTAGGTTCTTTCTCTTGTTTGCCTATTCGCTTAGGCGCTAAGCCTTGCGCTTATATCAATGATTGGGTGAGCTTACCTAAAGATGATCATCGCTTTATTAAGCCGGAATGGCTGTATGTTGATTATGAAGGAACGATAAAAGGCCGTGGGGAAACGGCAAAGCAAACAGTCGTATCTAAAGGTAATGCGATTGATTTTAGCGTGTTCGATTCTCTTTCTTTGGTTGAATGTGACATGGATAAATGTCAGTTGATTAATGAGAACGAATTGAAATATGAAGTCTCATTTACTCTTATCAGCCTGCCGGAATCTAAAACTCAACGCAATGTCGATATGAAGTTAGTCAAACTTCGTTTTCATAGTGATGCAGAACCCGAAGGTAATGATGATATTGCCTACCATAATGCTGACTTTTTCCTTATGACAGAAGAGTTAGGTCTTCTTATTGAAGATCTGTCTTTAGTGTTCGGTGGTCGTTCTGGATTGTTAGATGGTGATTCATTTCCTCAGAAATTAGATAACTCTAAAGGGAATGTTATTTGGGCATCTGATATTCAAAAAAGCTGCTTCAAAAGGTTTGCCTGATGGAATGACAGTTACTGTCAGCGTAAAAGAAAGTGAAAACACGGACTCTCTACTCACCAAGGTTCAAGATTGGTAGCAGAAACACGTCGTGCCAGTGTTTCAGGCGTCCAACGTAAATTCAAAATCGGTTACAACCGAGCGAGTCAAATTCTTGAAGACTTAGAAAAGATGGGTGTTGTTTCTGATTACAAATCAAACGGTACTCGTGAAGTTCTTATTGCTCCAAAGGAGGCTGAATAATGGCCAGTCGCGGAGTTAATAAAGTAATTTTAGTTGGTCACTTAGGCGCTGATGTAGAAGTTCGCTACATGCCGAATGGTTCTGCAGTCGCAAACATCACCATCGCAACCTCGGAATCATGGCGCGATAAAGCTACTGGTGAAGAACGAGAGAAAACTGAATGGCACCGTGTTGCTCTATTTGGAAAGATTGCAGAAGTCGCAGGTGAATATCTTCATAAAGGCTCACAGGTTTACATTGAAGGCCAATTACAAACGCGTAAGTGGCAAGACCAAAGTGGTCAAGACCAATATACGACAGAGGTTGTGGTGCAAGGCTTTAATGGCGTGATGCAAATGTTAGGCGGTAGAAGACAAGAGGGATGGGGCCAGCCTCAGCAGCCAACACGATGACGTTTAAGCACTTTGAACTTGTTATAGCAGCAACGGCATTCTACGCCATTGCTGCAGGGTTACTTTACATCCAATAGGTCTTGATCATGCTTCCATCCGATTCCAGTGAACTTCAGGCGTATGTCATGACGCATAACCGCATGACTCAACCACAGGCGCAAGCTTGGTTAGATAAATGGGCGCCTAGCTGGAGAACGGAAGAACCGAATAAGCCTGTTAGTGTTATTGAATACAGTGGTGACGATAATGAAGAATAAGGTAGTTCACTCGGTTGATACCGAATTAACACTCAATGACGAGAACTTTAATCGTATCTTCTCGGCTCATAAATGCACAAGTGTTCGTCTTGGTAATAAAGATATTCATCCAGGCTTTGCACATATTAAAACGAAAAAACAGGGCAGCTTCTACCAGTCAATATTTGGTATGTAAACCACTGCTTGTTATCAGACCTTGAACTTAATGATGCCAGGCTAGATGGCTTTGCGACGATGGAAGATTTAAAAAGCGAGCTTCGCCGTTGTTATCAGCGTCCAATTGGTGATCGTGAGGTAATAACTCAAGTCCATTTCGATGTTGTTAAAGAAGAGAATGTTGCGTGAAGACTAAAGTCTATATTGCAGGCCCAATGAGTGGCCTGCCTGAATTTAACCGTCTAGCTTTTAATAAGATGGATCTGAAACTATCTAATAAAGGTTTTAGTGTCCTAAATCCAGCCTTGCTACCCGATGGATTATCTCAGCCAGAGTATATGGATATTTGTTGTTCAATGGTTCGAACATCAGATTGCATCCTAATGCTTTCTGGTTGGGAACATAGCTTAGGCGCTAATGCTGAATATCATCTTGCTCGTAAATTGGGAAAAATCATCATTCATGAAGTTAAATCGCCTGGATATGAATCAGCACAACGTCAAACCATAGCAAAAGAGCTAACTCTGTCGGCATACCTTGGAGAAGAACCAATTTCTTTAGCCGTTCAAAGGACCACAAGATTCAATATGGAAATTAGTGCTTGCCAGTTGTTGATGAATTACGGCAATAAAATGCGTGAAGGTTTTTCTACTGACAGGCAGGGATGCTTAAATTTGCATTTGAAGAGGTTAAAAGCATTGAAGTGGATGAGCTTTTAAATTCAGCCGCTAATGCTATGGCTACCGGATGCGTAGATAACAAGATGGAGTTGGTTATCAATATAGGCAAGTTATTAGTCATATAAACCAGAGGTGTCCAATGTACGGTGAAATTGAATATTGTGGTGACTGTGTAGTTTGTGATGAACCTGTCGATTCATCGGAAATGGGCGCATGTAAAAGTTGCGGCAGTGCCTTCACTGGGGCCAATGTGGTGAATGGCACAGCAATGAACATACATGCAGCAATTGCATGCCTGAAGATGAGGAAGAATAGTGGATAGGAGCTTATCAAAAAGCTGCAGTCGCTATGCTTGGAGCTCAAAGAACAGGAGCAGGAAGCGAAGCAGCTGCAAAAAGGAAAGGCCAGGTTTTGAAGGTTATTTTCTCGGGTTAGAGGTTGGAAGAATGCAGGCACGAATTGAAATTGAAACGATATTAGAGCAGCGCCCTACTTCAATACGTTTTCACCTCAAAGTCGCTCAGTGGTCATTGATGGTGAAGTTATAAATGAAAAAGGAAAATTAAGATGAACGAAAAGCTTTGTAGAAATGATTGAAAATTGTGGCCTGGAAGTTGAAGACGTTGCTCACATTATCGAAGAAGCTCAACAGCAAGTTGCCGCAACAAACCTCCCTGTTCTGATGAGTCGTGATAATCCGACTGGTTGGAAGCTAGAAGAACTAACAGAGAAGTTGCGTGTTGAGATTCAAACCAAGTCACTAAACATTGCAGGTGACATGTCCATTGAGGCGCAAACCGTAATTAACAATAATTTCCAGATTATTGGGCTACTGATGCAAGTTGAAGCACTGCAGCGCCAGTCTTTTGCCGTCATGTCTCAATTAGGTAAAGATCAAGGGCCTACTGGAAAAAGCCACGAATTGGTAAGTAAGGGAAAGTACTCCCAATAGCTAGTTGTTTTTCCGTAATGAGAGGTCGTGGTCACACCCACGGCTTTTCCCTCCAATAAGACTAGCTTTCCACGTGACCAATAATTAGTGTCGTCCTGACTTTAATACGCCAGGAGAAGTTATATGAACCAGATTAAAACACCCAAGAAAACCTAGTAAAAGAAATACTTGAAAACGCATCGTGCGGCCCACAAAGCGCCGAAAGTATTGGTGGGTACGCAATGGCTAGGGTATGGCAAGTTTGCCGCACGTGGCCTTTGTTATGGAGCAATTAAGCCAAGCTGGACAATTAAAGAAGATCCCAGATGGTCGCTACATTACAACCGACCTCGGTGAATTGATGCTGCTAACGTTAAACACTACATCTTGTGTGTTAACCACAAATAAAACACAACATGCAGTTGTTGCAAAATGTCCTATAGTTAGGGTATAAATTTACCAAAGTGCGGTTTTGTAACCGTGAACAAATTGAAACCTCGCCAAATGGCGGGGTTTTTTTCGCATTTGGGCGCAGCCTTGAGTACCTGAGACCTGCTTTTGCAGAGAGGGAGCTGTGCATCTTCTACGGCAATGAAATGGGCGACTGTGAAGTGCGGGAACACCTCACAGCCATCTGACCTATTACGCTAGTCATAAGCCAAACCAAGGCCCATCCAGCTTTGCAAAGCGGTTGGAGTCTACACGAAAGTGAGACTATATGACAAAACTAATAGAACTGCGTTGCCCTAAGTGCGGCGCGAAATTATGTGAATTTATTGGCACTGTTTCGATTAAATGCAAGCGGTGCAAAACTTTGATTAAGGAGAGTGCCAAGAGCGCCTAAGCTCGGAGGCACTATTGAACCATTCCTTCTTAAATAACACGGTGCAGCTGTTTAATGCAGATTGCCTGTCTTATCTTAAAACCTTACCAGATAACAGCGTCGACCTTGTTTTAACTGATCCACCTTATTTCCAAGTAAAGAAAAACGCTTGGGATAATCAGTGGCCTGATGTAGAAACGTTCTTGGCGTGGTTAGACGAGATCATGCTTGAGTTTTGGCGAGTGCTAAAACCATCAGGCAGTATTTACTTGTTTTGTGGCCACAAGCTCTCAGCAGATACTGAATTGCTTATGAGGCAACGCTTTAATGTGTTGAACCATATCATTTGGGCTAAGCCAAACGGCCCATGGCGCAGAATGAGAAAAGCTGATTTACGGTCCTTCTTCCCTGCTACTGAGCGTGTACTGTTCGCTGAACACTACGGTTCGGAAGGTCATGCTAAAGGCGTGGCTGGTTATGCGAAGAAGTGTTCTGAATTAAAGAAAGAGGTATTTGAGCCTCTGATTCAATATTTCAAACAAGCCCGTGAGACGCTTGGCATTTCAGCCAAAGAGATCAACAAAGCTACTGGCACACAGATGTGTTCACATTGGTTTAGTGCCAGTCAGTGGCAACTTCCTAATCGAGAACAATATGAAAAGCTGCAAGCACTGTTTGCTGAACATGCTGGAAAGCTTGAACGCTCTCATGAAGAACTAACCAAAGAGTACGATGCACTTAATGCGGACTATCAGTCGTTAACTCGTCAGTATGACGATCTTAAAGCTGAGTATGAAAGCTTGCGTCGTCCATTCAGCGTCACCAGTGACGTGCCTTATACCGATGTTTGACATTTACTCCTGTCGCGTATTACCCAGGTAAACATCCATGCGAAAAGCCAGCGGAAATGCTGGAGCACATTCTCACCGCCAGCAGTCGTGAAGGTGATGTTGTGCTTGATGCTTTTATGGGTTCCGGCTCTACGGGTAAAGCGTGTGTGAAGTTAAACCGCCGTTTTATTGGTATTGAGATGGAAGAAGGCACTTATTTGTCGACGGTTGATTCATTTAACCAGTTGTAAAACGCAAAAGCGTGAGGCTCCTAATGCTAGAGAAAAAAACAACTATGGCTGACTGCTCTAGCTGGAGTTGTCGCCGCTTTTTTATTGCGAAAGGTGAGAAGGTTACCCAGTTCTTTGCAGGTTGGGTGACTGTTCTCGGTGCATTTTCAGTCAGTGAGTGGGGTGTGATTGAGGCCTGTTCTTGGGTCTAGCTTCTTTCATCCTCACTTGGGTTTATAAGCATAAAAATCATGAAGTGCTCAAGTCCAAAGTGGCGAGCGGAGTACCGCTAGAAACACTTCTTGAAGAGGACGATCGGTAATGAAGGCTAAAAACAAGATTGTTTGTTCTGTCATGGCCATCATTGCTCTTATCACCGGAGGGGTTGTTCAAAGCGACCTGATGGTTTCACAACAAGCCTTGGAGATCATAGGCAATGCAGAGGGATGCCGACTGGATCCTTATGTTTGCCCGTCCGGCTTAATCACTAACGGTGTGGGGAATACTCATGGCGTAGATGATAAGCCGGTTACTGAAATTCAAGTCGCAGAGGATTGGGTTAAAACATCAAATCCTCAGAAAAATGTCTCGTTGCTTCGATGGGTGATGCTCCGATGAGCCAAGGGCAAATTGATGCTTTCACATCATTCATATTCAACACAGGCTGTACGCGATTCAGACATAACCCTGATGGCAGCGAGACACGCATTTATAAACACATTCGCCAAGGTAACTACTCCAAAGCTTGTAACGAGCTTTCGTTTTGGGTGTATGGGGCTGGTAAGAAGTTACCAGGCCTAGTTAAGCGGCGACAGAAAGAAACGGAGCTCTGTTTTGCTAACTAAGATGAACGGCATTTTTATTGTGGTGCTTGGGTTGGTGATTGGTTTCTTTTCTTTGCGTGTTGACTATTTGGAGCAACAGATTGAATCGAAAGACTCAACCATTGCAACCAAACAGGCTGAACTTGCAACAGCCAAGCTATCCATTGCAACCGTTACTCAGGTCAATACCGATTTGAATTCAACGATTAATACGCTCACTCAGCACCTTGACGATGAGCGTAAAGCCGTTGATTACATGAAAACTTACAATGCGACCGTGGACGCAACAGTGAATCAAGCCGTCGGTGAACTAAAAGGACTACTGCAGAATGAAGAAGATGATTGTGGCTCTAAGCGTTTGCCTGCCGATGTTATTGACAGCATGTGGCAGCACTACCGATCTCCAAGTGGTGACGCAGACTCGTGATGTGGTAGTTCTTCCACCTGCGGCTTTCCTAACACCTTGTGATATTCCTTTCGATGGCCCGCCCCTGACAAGGGATGAAGCTGTTGAACGTGACCTGATTTGGAAGGGTGCGTTAGAGAAGTGTGGGCAAAAGCCCGACAAGATCAAACAGTGGTACCAGGATAAGCAGGCCGACAAGTAGCGTCGATTAGCGCGAGCACATTCCTTATATCCATTGCTTACTCTAAAGCCAGCCATGTGCTGGCTTTATTTCTAAGTGGGTTTACGAGCCTCTTTAGGAATAACCTGAAATGAGTATGAACAACCGAGGGTGTCACCATGTAGTGATTAACTTCCACGTGGACAGGTAACGATAACTGAACGGGCAGACTATGCATTCGTTACGGAAACCAATCTCATGACAGTCAGAGCCTGGACAATCCACCGGACTCTGACAAACCCGAACCAACTCAAGGAAAAAGTCGATAGATATGTGGGTGGTGCATTGGATTGCATGTATCCAATCGGCGCAACGAGGTAGCTATGTTTGAAGCAATTCTGAATACACAAGGGCAGGGCTTTAGAGCGATTGATGAGCAATCAGCCAACCGCTAACCCAACAAAGATGGAGTTAGCAAAGCAGCGCCTTGAAGAGTCCATTTGTTTAGCTATTCAAGCATCAAAGGAAGTGACCGATGGCAATGTTCAAGCACAGACTGACTAAGCAGCAGATAGAAGAAGACTACACACATTACGCCTTTCTATTTGGTGTGGTGCCTATCTACTTCAATGAACAGACCAACGCTGTCTGCGTTCGCAATGGGTGGCCTGAGTGGTGGTTGCTGGACTTCTTTGAAGGATTGTTTGCGGTTTACTGCATTGCAGCCACATCCATCAATCCAGAGCTGGATCCTATGTTCCCAATCAAACTAACCAAAGAGATAAAAGGTAGTGGCCATGAAACTAATTGATAACTGGAAAGAGTCAGGAAAGCTGTGGAGTATCCAATGGGCACTGGCCGTCGTGGCTATGAACCTGCTGGCTTCTCTGCTCCCATTGATTGAGGTGCATGGGTATGCCAGTGTATGCAGGGCTGAACGCTACTGCAGCTGCGTTGACGATCATCTTTCGTGTTCTTTCTCAGACACCTAAGCCTGTCTAATGCGACCGCGGTCGCAATGGGTCCTTCCGGCGTATCTGGAACCCCACGGGGCATGACCTCGCAGAAAACCTCTCACTTTTAAATTTTTTCGTTTTTCAGGGTTTCCGGTTTCCGCATGAAAGAGCAGCTTTTAATCCGAATATCAAGTTTGGCCAGAAGCAAATCGGTGACCTACTTGGCATTTCAGATCGCCAAGTCAGAAACCTGCAAAACCAAGGCGTACTGCCGAAAGCAAAGGGTCGAGACGGTATCGATCCTATGGAGTGCATTCACTCCTACATCAGTTATAAGTCAGTCGAAAACCGACTGAAGAAGAACCGGAAACACCTACCGAAGAATCGGAAAACAGCGCGAACAACAGCTCAAGAATGATGAGCGTGAAGAACGCATATTACTCAACCGAACAAAGCGCCTGGTACTCGAAAACAATATGCTCCTATCTCAATCATCACAGACACCATTTCAATGGTTGCGATTGCGTTGCGAACCCGAGTGGATTCGTGGCTACCGAAGTTGAAGATGGCATGGCCGGATATGCCGCCAGAGCAAATCGAGGTACTTAAGCGAGAATTGGCTATGGCATTGAATGAGCTTGCAGACGTTAAACCAGATCTCTCAGCATACGAAGATAGCGATATCGAGAGCGGTTTCGCGAGCCTTGAATCCATTGAAGGCGACGATACCGTTAACCGGAGTTGAATGGTCGGACAAATATTTCAGACTACCAGAGGGTAGCTCTCAAATAGCAGGTGCTTGGGTAACGCAACCACTGCAGGTGGCGGCGTTTTAACATGATGACAAACGACAGTATTCGTTTGTTGGCTGTAAAAAGTCCGCACGTCTCGGTTACACAAAATGGTTGTAGCCGCTTTGTTTTACTTAGCAGAGCACAAAAACGCAGTGCTGTTATTTACCAGCCAGTCGACGATGAATCTGATGCCTTTGTGGTTGATGAAGTTGATCCTGCTATTGCAGAGATGCCCGTTATTCAGCGAGTTTTCCCCGACTGGAACGTAAAGAGCGAGCACAACAAAGTTTCAAAGAAAGTCATGATTGGTTCAATCCTAGACTTTCGAGGCGCCACATCACCAGGTAACTTCCGACGACTAACCAAACAAGTCGTGGTCGGTGATGAGGTTAACGCCTGGCCACTTGAAGTTGGCAAAGGTGGAAAGGCGAAGGTAACCCTATCAAGCTTTTTGCATTAAAGCGTTTGAAAGGGGCCAGCTTTCCAAAAGCCATATTTGGTACAACGCCAACGGTTGTTGGTCACTCGCATATCTCGAACATCCTTGAAGATTGTGATCTTACATTCCGTTTCTACTTGCCATGCCCTCATTGCGGTACTGAGCAGGTGCTGGAGTTTGGAGAACGCGACGGTGAGATAAAAGAGTACGGCCTACTGTGGGACGACACTCAAGAAACTATTGAAAAGAAAGCCAGAACGGCGCATTACAAGTGCAGCAACGTGAACGACTGTGGCGAGTCTTTCCATTACTCCGACCTGACCAAAATGGAGCAGGAAGGACGATGGATGGCAGAGGACTTCACATGGACAAAAGACGGGATCCATTTCTTCTCTGAGAATGGGTTCAGAACTCAACCACCACGGAACGTTGGCATTGAAATCAATGCTATTTACTCACTCAACCTTGATGGTTGGGGTGAAATTGTCGATGAATGGCTTCGAGCCAGAGGCAAGCCTGAAAACGAACGGACATTTATTAACACGGTTCTTGGTCAGGATTATGAAGATAAGAACGGTGAGAAGTTAGATTTTGAAGTGCTTAAAGAGCGCCGAGAAGTTTACAACGCTCCGGTACCTGATGGGGCGGTTTACTTAACTGGCGGTATTGATAGCCAGCGAAACCGATACGAATGCTACACGTGGGGTTGGGGCCAAAATGATGAAAAATGGCTGATCAACAAAACCATTTGCATGGGTGATTACGACAAAGAAAGCACCTTGGAAATGGTCGATAAAGTTATCAATCAAACCTACAAAAAGCCAACGGCGCTGAAATGACCGTGGCTCGTTGGTGTTGGGATACGGGTGGTATTGACCCTGATATCGTCAACAAACGCAGTAAAAAGCACGGTCTATTCCGTGTCATACCAATTAAAGGTGCCAGTACTTACGGCAAGCAAATCGCCTCATTTCCACTCAAGCGCAATAAGAACGGCGTTTATCACACTGAAATCGGTACTGATACCGCGAAAGACTTGCTGTATTTGCAGATGGAGAAGTCACCACAAGCCAAAGATCAACCAATGGATGGGGTTATGCACCTCCCGTTGAATGATGAAGTTTGTGATGAGGTGGTGTGCCAGCAACTCGCATCAGAGCGACTGGTTGAAAAGTTGGTGAATGGCAAGCGAGTTCTGAGGTGGGATAACGAAGGTAGACGAAACGAGGCATTAGATTGCCTGGTTTATGCCCCCGCTGCTCTCAGAATATCAACTAGCCGGTTCGGTATTAATTTATCCGAACTCAGCGAACCTCAATCATCCAGTAAAGACGAAATAGATATTGAGGCACTAGGTGCCGCATCGGGGTAATACATGACAGATCAGCAACGGTTAGATCAAATGCGGTTGGCTTATCAAAATCTATTGATGGGTAAGTCAGCTCGCGTCATTCAAAAAGATGGTCGTCGGGTTGAATACAGTCCGGCAGATAAGCAAAGCCTGCTTAGTGAAATTCAGCGGCTGGAAAGTATTGCAGGACAAAGCAGGCGTCGAGGCCCAGCGGGAGTGATTTAATGAAAGACGTACAAATTCTGCATCCGTCTGGAATGCCAGCTCGGCAAATGGCAGGTTACGAAGGTGGAAATGCGGGGTTTGGCGGTCAATTGGCAGAGTGGACGCCACCGTTAATGACGGAAGATGCAGCCCTGTTGCCAAGCCCTTGATTTAAGCAACGCTCGCTCAGACGATTTAGTTCGTAACCATGGTTATGCAGCAGGCGGTATGCGTCTGCACCTGGATAACATTGTTGGTCATATCTTCAAACTTAATTGGCAGCCAATGTGGCGTCGATTGGGTTGGACTGAAGATGAGTTCATGGACTTAAAAACCGATGTAGAGGCGGCTTGGCTGGAATATGCCGAGGATGACCGTTGTTACATTGATGCAGAGCGAAAGCGGACTTTCACCATGTTAGTCCGAGCAGGTATTTGTCAGCATTTTAATTATGGCGACGTAATGGCTGCAGCGGAGTGGATACCAGACCGACACGCAGGTTATTCCACCTCTATTAAAATGATATCGCCAAAGCGAGTGCGAAACCCGGGCAATGTCACGCTGATGGATTCAGATATTCGTGGCGGGATTAAGCATGGCCGTCATGGTCAGGCTCAGGGTATTACGTCGCTGATATTAATCCGATGATGCCACTTGGCATGATCGCGAACAATTACCGCTACGTTAGCAAAGAAACGTGGTGGGGCCGAAGTAAGTTTATTCACGTATTTGATGCAAAAGACGATGGGCAATCTCGCGGTACCAACGCGTTGATGTCAGTTATGAGTCAGATGCACATGCTGGATAAATTGCAGCAAACCAAGCTGCAGAACGCCATCGTCAACGCCATGTTTGCAGCTACGATTGAATCAGAATTAGATTCGACCGAAGCTTTCAACTTTATAACTGGCGGTGAAGAAACACAAAAGAACATGTGGAACTGGATGGGCGCGGTGAATAAATACCACCGTGGCGCAAACATTCGCATGAATGGCACGAAAGTGTCTCACTTAATGCCAGGTGAAAGCTTAAACCTACAGCGACCATCGAATGCTGATAATGGTTATAGCCAGTTGGAGATGTCGATTCTTCAATACATCTCATCTGGTATTGGTGTTTCCGTTGAGCAATTAACTCACAACTTCCAAAACTCTAACTACTCCAGTGCTCGAGCAGCCTTGAATGAAAGTTGGCGTTACTTTTATGGGTGATCGCAAGTTCATTGCTTCGCGATTTGCTACTCGTATTTTTTCGCTATGGCTGGAAGAGGCTGTTGCAAAAGGTGTTGTCAGGCTTCCGAAAGGAACGAATTTCTGGCAGGCACGTTCTGCACTTTGCCGTTGTGGGATTGGATTGGCTCAGGCCGCCTGTCGATTGATGGTATTAAAGAAGTTAAAGAGTCCATTCTTCTTATCGAAAGCGGTCTTTCTACTTATCAGAAAGAGCTGGCCAAGATGGGCGAAGATTACATCGAGGTGTTTGAACAGCAAATGCGTGAGATGAAGATTCGCGAAGAGAAAGGATTACCAAGACCAAGTTGGTTGCAGGCCGAGCAGTTTGCTCCTGAGCAACCGGACGAACCAGCCAACAATGGGAGCAAAATGAACCAAATAATCAGCCAGTTTAACCAATGTCCGGTTTTGCTAGCGCCGAGTCAGCTTAGTTCGTTCCTTTGGTGGTTTTAAGCCTCAGTTAGATACCAGCAAGTTATCAATGCAGGAATTGGCATTGGCAACAGGGATTTCACACGACGCCAAAATGAAACCCTATCAAGTTGTTAATGGTATCGCGGTTATCCGTATTCAGGGTGCATTGATTCACAACCCGGTGGAGCAGCAGCAACTACACCGGATACGACGTTATCAAGCGAAAAGTGGCTTTCGCTATGCAAGATAAGGACGTAAAGGGTGTATTCCTGCTTTTTCATACCGGAGGCGGTAGCGTCTACGGTTGCCCTGATACGGGCGACTTGATTCACCAATGCAGCAAGGTTAAGCCAGTATGGACCCTATCTGAAGATATGGCTTACTCAGCAGGGCAATGGCTACACGCTCAGGGCTCACGTCGTCTTGTTACTCAAAGCGGCGGTTTGGGCTCGGTAGGCGTTGTTGTGGCTCACGCTGATATGTCGAAGATGCTGGATGATTATGGGATCAATATGACCCTTCTTTTGATGGCAAGCATAAGGTCGACGGAAACCCATACGAAGCGTTATCAAATACCGTAAAGACAAAATTTTGCTGACTGTAAAAGACGCGTGGCAGCTTCGCTTCTGCCGTATCGCGAGGAACAGGCATGAGCGTTGGTGATGTACTTAGTACCGAGGCGGAATGCTACACAGGGCAAGAGGTTGTTGATATTGGCTTCGCACAAGAAGTTGTCAGCAGTAATACCATCCTTAACGAGTTCATTGAGCACGTTAACAAACCGAAATCAGTAAACCACATTAGGAAACGTCATGGATCCGAACAAAGAGAAAAAAAAGCAGGCCGACTCGCAGGCAACAGAGCAACAAGCGAGCACTACAGCGCCTGCAGAAACCGAACCTGCTCAGTCTGCGTCTGAGCAATCTCAACAAGCCGATGAACGTTCTCGCATTAAAGGCATTATGGGCTGTGCGGAAGCGGAAGGTCGTGGTGAGTTAGCTAACCATTTAGCTTTGATGATACCAACATGAGTGTTGATGAAGCAAAAGGTATTCTTGCTGTAGCTCCTAAAGCAACCGTGGCGGCTTCATCTTCAGTGCAAAACCTGCTTCTGATGCATTTGCTCAAGCAATGGGTACCGAAGAACATCCAAATCTGTCAGCAGACGGTGTTGAAGAAAATGCGGAAACAGGCTCTGTTGACGTACAAGCATCTGCAATCTTGGCTGACTTTAAAGCAGCAACGGGAGTGAAATAATGACAACCGAAAATTTAGATTACAGCGAAGTAATTACAGGTGACACTGACATTGAGCATGTGACGGTAATTATCGCATCTGGTGAAGATGTGGCTCAGTACACTCCACTGGTACATGATGAAACCAGCGGTCATTACAAAGCAGCTGTCGCGGCAACGAAAAAGGCTCAATTCCTTTCATCTTTTGCTGTTGATGCTACGAGTGGCGCAAAAAAACTCACACAGCTATCAAAGCGATTAGCATCGACCCTGCTGTCGTGTTATCATCCGGCAGGCATGGGTGACGAGCTGAAATCAGGTTTGTTTGCGGGTACGCCGATTAGTACTCAGTCGCCAGCATAACCAACTCTTTCATTTCTATAAAAGAGCCTTTATGGCTCTTTTTCATTTCTGGAGTATCCATGAAATTAACAGCTTTAACGACTGCAGTGCTTATTGCACTCAAGCAGCAAATGCCGCCTCAATATGTGCCTGCACTTCGCAAGCGTTTAGTTAAAGGCGAAATCACTTTTCCGACCAAAGCGATTGCATTCGACAAGATTAAGAAAGGTCGAAAGTTAGCCCCGCTTGTTTCACCAATGATTTCCGGTAAGCCACAAAAGCAAAAGGTGGCGTGATGACTTCGGTCGAACTGGCTTATGTGAAACCAACGGATACCGTAACCTCTGATCGTCTTCTAAAGCGTCAGCCTGGTGAAGCGCTTATGGGTGAACTGTCGCCAGCGCAGCGCTTGAATGCTATTCGTGCTGACTTATTGAATGAGCAGTATGAAAGCATTGAGCGTCGTGAAGAGTGGATGTTGTGTGAAGTGCTCAAAACTGGCGGTGTGACGTTGGAAGGTGAAAGCTTTGAAGCCATCCATATCGACTATGGCCGAAGCCCTGAGAACAACGTTACTTTGTCCGGTGCTGACAAATGGAGCGCACTGGAGAAAGACAGTGAAAACCTATGGAAGACATCGAAGATTGGGCGTCTCGTTGTAACTTGGTAGCGAATGAAGTCTATATGGGCCGTGCAGCCTGGCGTTTATTCCGTTCTTTCACATGTGTGAAAGATGCATTGATACTCGCCGCGGTTCGCGTTCACAAGCTGAAACTGCAGCATTGAATAACGCCAACTTTAAGTGGGTTGGTTCAATTGGTGAGTTCGACTTCTTTGTTTACACGGGCGCGTATGAAGATGATGCAGGTGTCGATCAACTTTATGTGGATGACAACGGCGTGATGGTGACTTCTTCTGATGTTGAAATCTACTTTGCATATGGTGCGATTCAAGATGTTGAAGCCAATGCGATGGGCATTGTAGAAGCGACTCGTTACCCATCTAACTGGTTTACTAAAACCCAAGCGCGGAATGGTTGCAGACTCAATCAGCACCGATTCCAGTAATGCTGGATGGATGCCGACGAAGCGTGTTACGCACGCATTTAATTTTGACCTAAAGAAAGTGATTGCGACCATGGTCGCAATCACTTTCGGAGAGCAACATGGCCAATAAAACAGAACTTAATGCTCAGCTTGATTTTTAGAAGCTGCGCTTGATGAAGCAGGGTGGAGTATGCCAAGGTCAACCGCGACCAGACCAATGCTGATCTTGAAAAAGAAATCGCTCGCTTGGAATCGCTACTGCCGGATGAAGGCGATGCTGATACCCGTGTGAGTCATCTAATGAGAAGCCGCAAGAGCAAGACCAGCAAGCTTCGCAGCCAGAACCACAGCAAGCGGAAACGCAAGCAGCAGAACCTACGGGCAAAACCGCACGGTCAAGCTTTTTTAAAGGCGTGAATATTGAAATTACTCTCGCTGGAAAAAAATGGTGCTGCAGGGTGATAAATCCCATTCATTACCTGAAGAACGTGCTCGTTCTATTGTCGCTGAGAACTTAGGGTGTTTGAGGATGTCGACGTTTGATAATGAATTCGACCAAGCGATGGCTGAAGCAGACGATACGATTTGGTCTGCATTTGGCGTTATGGTGAAAGTAAATGGTGGTGAAGCAATTCAAGCTGTTTATGACGAGTCGTTAAATGAGTTCGATGCCATGGCAGGCTTGGTTCGCAAGTTATCATTCAAGACTAGCGACGGAGTTCGCCCTCGAAAGGGTGACAAGGTTGAATTTGTTAGCACAGGACGAACACTGACAGTCACAAGCGGCCCATACCCAGACGGCGGGAACATTCAGGTGATCTTATGAATAACTTAGACCGAGAATTGACGCAGGCGGTTAATAACCTTTCTGCGTTACAAAAAAGTGCTGTGCCAAAAGCGAGTGCTATGGCTATTAACCGCGTCGCCACCCGTGCCATTTCTCGGTCGAGTTAAAGATACGGCTAAAGCCGTAAGGATTAAGCAAAAAGTTATTCGACCACGGGCTTCCCTTGAAAAAGCGAACGGGAAAATGCCAGTTGCTTACGTTCGTGTTCGTCGGTTTGATGTGCCAGCTATTTCTATTGATACCGCTCGAACACAGATACGACGCAAGAAAGGTCGTTACATGGTTAGCCAGTCGGTAAGAGGCAGCAATGGTCGTTACCAGAAGCGAGAGCATTCAGGAAACACTGCGATTGTTGTTGGTCGACATAAGTTTGAAAACGCATTTTGCAGAAATTGAAGAATGGACGCTGGCATATCATGCAGCGGACCAGGATGCCTGTTATCCAATGGCAAGGTTTGTAAAGTTCCAATTGTTAATGAAATAACGAACGCGTTTCAAAAGCACAGTAAAGCGTTGATAAAAACAGATATGCCAAAAAGAACTTGTTAGTGCGATGCAGCAACAGGTTCGGTTGATTGTTCGTCGAGAGGTAGGCCGTGGAAATTAACACCCAAATTCGAGAGCAAGTGATAGCAGACTTAAAAAAGCGGTTTGTTAACCGATAGTGGTGACCCAATGGTCGCCACTTTTTAATGGTCTACCTGCCTTTATTGAAGTTCCTGAAATGGAAGGCTATGAGGGTGACATACCAGCTGTGTCGGTTTCGCTTGCAGATGGTACAGCGACCGATGAAGATTTTGATGAAACTTTGGCAAGCCGTATTAAACATCCGAGTGTACTTGGTTGCAGATAACTTTTACCGATCCAGAGTTAGATAAGTTCGGCTCAGAAATCCTAAAAATCATCACAGGGCATTATACCGCTAACGGGGCCGCTCTCTCTGCAACCGAACTTCTTATGATTATGGTCGAGATGATGAGCAGCCGTGGGGAACGCTTGACTTAGCGTTTACCGTTGAATATTGCGAAGAAGAGCAAAAATGACAGCACTAACAACACCAACCAAAGGCGCAGGCACTACGTTCCGGCGTCTAAAAAGATGGCGAAGATTATTGCCATCACGGATTACACCGATGATACGAAGTGATCAAATTGCCAAAATTCGAGAGATTCAGCCAGGTGAAATTACGGCCGAAGACGAAGAAGACGATTACCTGATGATCCTAAAGCGCGATTGGAGTAAAACCAGTCCAGGTACTAAGTCAGCAGGTGAAACTACACACACCATTGCATGGCCACCAGGCGTTTCAGCAGCAGAAGTTGGTCGATGATGTGAACAATGATGATGATCACCATTATCGCCGAAAGTATCCGAACGGTGCGGTTGATGTATTGAATGGTTACATCAACCATTAGTAAGGCCGGCAAAAAAAAACGACCCGTACTATCAAAATCAAATCGGTTGGTCAGCCTAAAACGGCCGAAGAATTATTGGCTGGCCCTCCAGCGCAAGGATAGTTATGAAAACGTTCCCGAAGAAAAAGAGCATCCCGATTTCGAGGGATAATATTGAAATAGCATCAGGTTATGAGCGTTTGATTTCGATTATTGCGTCAGATTTAGAAAGCCAACTCAACAAAAACAGCTTGCCGAAGATGCCGAGCGAGTTCGAACAGTATTGAAGCCATGGAAAAATGCCTAAAAGCGGTTCGCGTTAATTTTATTGTCAATCAAGACTTGTCGCTCATGGCCATCAAAGACAGCCGAGTTAGAAGAACGTCGTCAAACGGCGATGTCACACGACGCCAGAGCCAGTTAAGTTATTGCACGAGAGAAAGCGGTTTTTTCTGAACCCCTCCCAAAGAAGCCGAAGAGACCAGCGAAGAGAAAGATGCGAACAGAAAGTTACAGTTGGAGCCAGCCGACAAAAAGGTTAAAGGGGCCGAAAAGGCGTTCGCCATGGATCTGCCGAGAAAGTTCGGGGGTGGCGCCAGCATGCCTGCTCCAGTGAGCTGAGTTGGCATGAATGGCAAGAAGATTACCAGCTATTGTTTCACGCGAGACGATAGCGGTGAATTGGCGGCTTGTTGCCTTTATGCGCGGCTAATGGAACGTCGCCGCGAAAGAGCATTGTTAGACTCACCTCGCGTCCTCAACCGCGATTGGCCGTTCAGTTTGAACCAGAAGAAACCCGTGAAGATGATGACGAAGAGCCGATGGCCATGGGCGAATCGGCTGGAGAATGCTTTGAGCGCTCAAACAGCCGATTTAATATCCGCCAATGCCGATGCCGCCGCTTCAGAAAGATGGATTACGCAAAATGCCGCGCGGTTGAAGCAAAAAGCTGCCGCAGCACGATGCCACCGCCGATTTCCGATAAAAGACGCAAGTGGCCGGCACAATATGAGCCAGCGATATGGGCGCCAATGACAAATCACGGGGATGATAGAAGGCAGGTATCGGGCATAATCGCCGCGCATTACATGGTGCGTCAGAAGCAAAGCCCGTGAGAGAGCGAATGGCGGTCGTCGCTCGTCCAGTTGAACAAATTCAAGCCCTGGTTATGCTCTCCGAGCAGTACAGCATATCCGGCGATAAAATGGCCGACATCCGCGACGTGAACGATAAGCCGGTGACTTCACCGTCAAAAGGCGAAGGTGAAAGTTTAAAGACTTCTTTTGAAAATGTTGCCCGTTAGTTGGCGCGACCGCCGATGCCTGCCTGCAAGTCCTGAGGTAGGTGAAAGTTAAAAGAGATGATGCGACGTTAACGATGAAAGAGCAATTAACGATTTAGAGCAGATTGTTAGCGACGCATTCGCCTTGTCGCCATTGCTTCGAAAAAGGTGAGGAGCGAAATGAAAGCTCATTCTCAACCACGTTTATTTGAATGCGGCGATGTTAAACAGCGACATTCGGGTCAATTCAAGCCAGATGATCAGCAAATTGGCGATGCGGAACCGCGACAAAGCTTGGCACCCATTCAGCATCAAGTGAGCAGCCACCCTCGCCGCCGGGATGATGCCAAGTCAAGTTTGCGGCCGATTTAACAAAGCGGCGCAAAGACACACCAACCAACAGAAGCGTTTGCAAAGCCACACAACAACACTGGTCGGTCACGAACACTTTTAGAGAAGCACCGAGAAATTTCGGCGAGATGATCGAATGTGAAGGAAGAGCCGAAAGAATACGAAGGGTGCCGATGTCAATGCCCACCAGCATAAACCGTTTGGCAAGAGCAAAATAGCCGGTTCAACTTACAGCGTGAGATCGGGATGAAGCGAAGAGATGAGCTTCAAGCACCGAACGACAGCCAGCCGAACAGCAAAACGCTTTGCCAGCTCGTTTAAATTCTCCTCTAGTTCAAATGATGACAAGCAGGCTCAGGAGGTTCTTCCTGCAAATACTGAGTTAGAGCGAACCGCCGCAGGAGCAGCGTCGCCTTCATCACTTCGATAAGTATCGTGCCAGCGAGAGAGAAAAGTTAGCGACGAACAGCGCCACTGATATTGAAAACCTTCAAGTCGGAACAAGAATTCGTCGGGTTATGAAACCATGGATGTGCTCGCTGCCGAATAAAGAACGTGCCGATGAAATTTTTTTATCCTAAGCCGAGCAAGAATATTAACGCCGTCAAGATGAAATCATTCAGCGTGAA
Organism: Vibrio cortegadensis; assembly: GCF_024347395.1. Taxonomy (NCBI): domain Bacteria; kingdom Pseudomonadati; phylum Pseudomonadota; class Gammaproteobacteria; order Vibrionales; family Vibrionaceae; genus Vibrio; species Vibrio cortegadensis. The sequence goes on along the minus strand of NZ_AP025475.1, from coordinate 9,547 downwards.
CCCGATGCCTTTACACGCAAGGAAAGATGAGAAAACAAAAGCCGAGCAGGCGCACGCCAGAGAGCTGAAAACAGAACAAAGACTAGAGCAACAAATGCTTGGCATGAAAATGCAAGCGGCTGGTCAAATGGGGATTGAACAAAACCGCCAAAAAGCGCCCTGTCATTCAAAAGCGGCTTTTTAGCGCAAAAGCAATGGCCGCCGCCTCAGGTTTATATCCAAGGTGAGGTTGCAGCAATGGCTGCAATGGTCTTTGCCTCCGATTGACTTGGCCCTATAGCGGGGCAGGCATGGCGGCAGCATCAGACGATGGCTGGCGTTAGTGCCGGCATGATCATCGGTCAAGGTATCGCAGGTATGGCCCATGATGGTATCGGTGAAATACCAGCAGAAGGTACTTGGCTTTTAAAACAGGCGAGCGCGTTTATACCAACGATTCAGCGAGTCAACTTGACCCAGATGTATAAAGCCGTCACGGCTATGCATACCCATCGCTCGGCATCGAACGACCCATCTATGCGCTTTTCTCAGCAAAACAGCAGGTATGAGAACTGGCGGTAATGTCGTGAACATTTTTTCGAGCGCCAGAAGGCACAGAGAAAAAAAAGAGCAAGGTAGTGATGGTGAAGAATCACAAATGCGTTTTGGCCGATATGGACGCAGATGGCCCTATATGTCACAAGCAATGTCTCGAACGTTTGGCACGGCCAGACAGGGGTATAAATGGACGGAATGATTTACCCCGATTTTCTTCCTCATCCACACTTCACATCTCTCGGTATTAAAACAACAATCCAATCGAATAAGAAGCGAAATGACGTCAGGCCGAACTTCGGCAAAGGCGTCGATTCCAGTTGTTCCGCAGAGCAAACATTGGAATGGCGTTTACTAATACGAAGCCGCAGTTTTTGGGATGGGTAGAACATTTTTTTCAGGCGGAATTGGCAGGTTTCGGTTGAATCAGCGTACCGAGTTGGGTGTTGTTCCAGTTGATATACGAATGATTCAACACCCCTTGAAAATGCCAAGAAAAAGGGCGGTCGATTTCTTTATTCAGCGAAGCGTGAGATCAGACAATACCTCACCAGAGTGAAGAGAACACAGTTGGACAAATCCTGCACCATACCAGATGAGTTCGTTGATGGCGCGAAATGAATCGTTATTACACGGAGAGCTGGAAATAACGAACAGCAACAAATTTTTTCAGCTAGTGGCCGATTTTCAAAAGAATATTGATTGGTTAAACCAAGTTCTGAAAGGTGATTATGGGCATTATTAATGATGGGATTTCTCTGCCAACGATCACTAAAGCCATTGATGACGCCTATGCAGGTATTATTGGCCATGGTCCAGGGTCGCCGCCATAAGACAAAAGCTGATTTACCCGCCAGCCCCCATCGGGAGCGGCATTAGCTCAAGTCTGGAATGATCCGGTACAAGATCAAAAACGGCTTGTATGGTTGGGATGGTGCTAAATGGGTTAAGTCGCAGCATGATCAATATCGATCAGCTTGAAAGGAAGTGGATATTTTATCGACTCGACTCGATAGCATTTCGTTTAAAAGGGTAGAGCACGGCGATAAATCACAGTCCGGTTTTTATATTAGAAAACCGACGGTAATGAAGAAGATATACCGGATGGTTGGCCACACCATACATCCCAGTCACACAGAAACCATAGTCAAACGAGAATCGGATACGTTGTTGATGATATAGTGGCGCGGCGAATTTGGCATTTTTTATGACGATAAGCAAAGCTATCTAGGATACTTTAATACGAGCTCCAATGAATATTCATTTGTTTCAAGCCTGTTTAGCGGAGCCAGATTCATAGAAGCGTCGTCACCATCTTTGCCACATTATCGCTTACTACGTTCATAAAGCTGAAGCCGCATCTATAGAGGGGGCTAATCAGAGTTAACGATGATATTGATGAAGTGGTCGACCGTGGAAAGAGCACCGAAGAAAAGCGACTTTTTAGAAGATGGCGTGGAAAATGGGTTTATCGATATGCCGGGGAATTTGTACCAGCGGAAACATACCACAGCACCAATTGCCGTAATGCCCGGCGATGTATTTACCGGCAAGGTTATACCTCTCCGATGTTATAAGCCCCCCGTAAAGCCTTATACGGTGAAGACGGTGGGTTTCGCGGTCAACCGGTGGCGGCGTAAAGCCGATGTTATTCAAACACAGAAGCGACCGGGCAGGGCGTCAGCGGCCGAAACGTACGACAGTTTTGCTGGCGCCGACAGGGGGGCATCAAAACAAACCAGAGGCAAAGCCGGATACAAACGGTTGTGTCGATAGTCGACAAAGCGTTTAGTTATGCTGAAAATTCCCGATTATTTTAGCCGCGGTGTACCCGGGCATAGCCGATATCAGGGCGATTTGTTCCGGGTGCCGACCGGATAGCAACAGAATATATTCCAGTTTCGCCGGCGACGGCGACATAACAGGGCACTGGTTCATCGGTGGTTTTAGAGCCGCGGCCATGATGAGCAAAGCACGCATCGGCGGTTATCTGGTACGACAAAACCAACACACAAAAGCCCTATTGATATTCCCGATAGAAGATGATGATGATACTGCGTTCATTCGATCTTCGGCCAGAAATCTACCGGAAGATCAGGCCGTTTCAGCGGCCTTTACTTCGAAAGCAATGATAAAAAGAGCCACCGATACCGATAGTTTTCGCCCAAACAGGCGTATATAACCGGCAACGAATCATTGTATCATATTCACGAGGTATTGTTCCCGATCAGGCATCAATCAGCTTCGGAACTTTTTCAGAGTCAAATGAAAAACCAGCCGTTTTATCTGGTTCTACGCCAGAACGCCAAGAAGCAAAAATTATCGACTTCACCGAAGGCAAGCGAAATATTATTACCGAACTTTCAGAACAGCGTTCAGCGCAGCCTGTTAACCCATCAGAGCCAGAAATTTTGTTTCAGCATTGGCGATAGCCTCGACAGGGTGGCAAATGTCGAATAGCGGGGCGTATCCTAACGAAAGTGTTCTCGACGACGATGGTATTGGCACTGCACGTTGTCCGGTCCGTTCCGCCAGCAGGACCGATAATAATGACCGCTTGGCACATAGAAGATCGCCAGTGAAAGCGAGGGCGCGGAGGAAGGACAGCCAGTAATTCCGGATCTGGGATAACGCATAAGCGACCCTATTTCTGGTGATTTTCGATTCATTGGCTGGCATCAACGGATTCGATCACAACCCAGCCAGGTGGTGTTTCGCCAGACGGCAGCAATATTTCGCATCAGCTTGTCAGCCGGAATGATGTTTATCGAAACACCGAGCGAGTCAAGGTGTCTGGTAAAAAATGACAATTCATTTAAGGGGAATAGCTCAAATGCCGATTTTTTCGCCGTTGGCTTGGAACTCAGGCCCAGTTGATAAACCAGAAAGCTTTTCAGGCGATCGCACGTCCTCAGATGGAAATATGGAATGACGCCGCATTTAAGTTTGGTAACGAATAAAAAAGCGGAATCAGAATTAGAACGGCGTGAAAGCTTTTTACAGCCGTCACATACGCTTTTAATACGATATTGGTTACAAAAAGATGCCGCATTAGTTCAAGAAGCAGCGAAAAATGGTAGCGGCCTCGATCATGCGCATCCTACGTTGCCGCCGATACGCACGATGATGATGCGATTTACCACAAAATGCATGACATTGTCAGTCAAGGGCGTAATGAAATCAATAGAGGTTTATTACGCCTTCTGCCTCGCCATGAAATTCCAATACACACTTCTCGAAATTCAAAATGAAAAGAAAATCAGCGCGGCGATGCTGATTCAGTCATTCGCCTAGCCGACGGGTTTTATTCTGTTCGAGAAGATGGCGAGGAAGGAACAGAGCTGGGGCTTGAAGATGGCAGTACGCTCGAGCCCGGCTTTATCTCTTCCGCTAAAAGCGTGAAAGGAAAGCAAAGTCTTCACTCCAACCGATATCGTGACGGGCGAGGCCCGTCATTTCATTGATAAGGCATCGGGACGGAGGAAAGGTAATCATTACTTACCGAGTTTATCTATCCACTAATTCAATCACCTGCGCAGCCGCAGCTTAGCGTGCGTTTCGGAGAAAGACAACATTCAAACGGTGAGCGTTGCCGCCCTCATTTCACGATCAGTTAATAGAGCTTGGCCAAAACGCCGTTACACACCAACAGTTGCCGCGGTTAAATATCAAGGTTCCTAATGACACTTAACGATTTGATGAAACATATTGCGACCACGGTCGCGATGGCGCAGGGCCAGATTGTTGGGGGTTTGTTTTTAGTCCGTCACTACCATCACGAACTCCCGATGCTGGGCTTTGGTTCTGTCTCACCGATGATAAATCAGGCATGACGGATGGTTATGATCAGGTGGTTACTGGTTTTTGTAAAACAGAACCAATAGATGGCGCGATAGCTTGTCATTTCATTGGAGAAACCTTGGTTCATGTTGGTGTTGTCATCACTGAAAACGGTCTAAAAGTCGCACATACAGGGCGAAAATTGAGAAAGCCACGTTTAGTGAGACTTTCTGAGTTTGAGCGAATGGCGTTAATTACGAGGTATTACATAGAACATGACTATATTGGTGGTTTACCCAAATAAGTTAGATTTATCTAAGCGAGAGTTCTGCCCCGTAGTACCTGGTCAGACGCTTAATGCTTGGATGTCTGCAAACATTAAAGGTTATTACGTTTCAGGAACGCCGCCTTTTTCTTATCGAGTTAATGGCTCTCAGTTAACATCATTAGATTGGTCTGAGTATGTTTGGCAAGATGGTGACTTAATAGAGCTCTACGCTGAGCCAAAGGATCCAGTCACCGCAATTATGGCGGTTGTTGCTGTGGTATCGGCAGGCATGGCCATTTACGTCATGAATCAAATACCAGACACCTTTCAGAAAACCACACCGGAAGGCAGTCCGATTTATGATGCGAATGCTCAGGGGAACCAACCTCGTTTACTGGGGATCATTCCTGAGCTTTTTGGTCGTCATAAAACGTACCCTGATATTATCAGTGAGCCTCATTGGTATTTTGCTGAGATGATGAGTTCCTGCTGCTACCTATCTCCGTAAGCGTTGGTGATATAGAAGCTTAATGGCGACAATATTATTATTGGTGATACGCCAGTTTCAAAATATGGTGTAGATACGACTATCAGATCTTTTCCACCTGGTGCCGACGTCACCTTCACCCAAGTTATCAAAAAAACATCACGAGAAGTTGAACTGCGTCGACTTCCGGCATCGAACTAAAAGGTGCCGCGAATTTATCGAAATCAATACCACTCGAATAGCCCAAAATACAACGACGCTGATTTGAGCGAATTGATGGCTTTTATCGGAGTACTGGCCTGTTGAATGGGGAAGCGGGGCATGTCATACCGTGGCAGGTTCGCTGGTTCGCGTGATGTTTCGAAAGTCACGGTTACGGTGGTTGGCGAGCTGAGGCTACATCAGACATTAAATTTTTGGTCACAAGAGATCTTCGATAATTGTAAACGGAGATTATGTACCAGCATCTCATTTCCATTATGAGCCATTCAATGGGCCTGGCCCAGATTGAATATGCGACCGGCATGATTGATGCCCACCGGAACCGGCATGGAGTTTTATGCCGTTCGCGTTATCGATGCCAACGGTAATATCTACCTGTTAGTACGTCCCTTTTCGATGCTCGCCACTTACCCATCAAGTTCTTCGGTAAGGATGATGGACGCTTTGTTATTAAGAATAAAAAACAAACCAAAAGCAAACATTGAAGCGTTTTGTAACCTTCGCAGGCACCGAACAATCTGGTGGAACTTTTTCATCACAAAGCAGATGACGAATGATTGGCGAATCACGCCGAGAACGCTTTTACAGGTGAAGCAGCCGGCTGCTACGCTTGTCCTGAGTCAGAGATAACCGATCAAATAGCCGATTTGAAGTTTCCCGATGGTATTGGGTACACGAACGACAATGGCTCTATTTCAGCAGAGAATCGCGAGTCATGACGAATGGCGCGGGGGAAAGTAACTGGAACCAGCAGTTTAAACGCTTCGGCGCCACCGTGATCAGATGGGGAATACCATCCATATCAACTTAGGGCGCAAGGCAGCACCAGAAGTGTTTACCGTATCACTGGGGACAAAGACGATAGCCGAGCATTTGACCGACAGACATTTAAACGCCTAAATCGAGATCAGAAAGGCTAATCAATAAATACGAAACTTCACCACCACGGTCGTTCGTATTCCATCGCGGTAGTAATACCTTGTCACGCAGTGCCGAAAACAAGCTTGCGTTGTCCCCTGCCGTAAGCCGCAAATTTCGATGGAGTTGGCGGTTGACTACAGAAACGTAGCGCAACCGGGATATTGCGCCAGCCGTTCGATACATCATCACGACGATGGGTTAACCGACGCCCAGACAGGCCATGATGGCTTTTACGACCACATGAAGTATGGAAAGCGTGGCAATTTCGACGCAGTATTTTACGACGATGACAGCACACTGTTTGATGCTCAAAAGGTGCTTGTTGCCGTTGGTTGCGCAGAGCCAACTTTGAACTATGGTCAAATGGTGCCGGTTCGGGATGAACCCGCAGCGTATTTGATTATCAGTACCAACCCGACAACATGCTGGCAAAAGGCAGAGCGCCCGGTAAGTTCATTGATGAAGAAGAACCCGATGGTATTGAAGTCGAGTAACGACGACCGAAACATGGAAGCCGGAAACGGTGCTTTTGTTTGCCGCCAGGTGATTTAGGTTTGAAGCCCGAAAAGTTCGTGCTTTCGGCGTAACGGATGAAACGAAGCTTGGCGGTTCGGCATGCGTATTCGTCGAAAGAAAGCGTTACCGCCGCCGCCAATACTCATTTTCAAACCGATGGATGGATGTTTAACTCAATTACCTGATTTTGTAGCACTGGCCGATGATGCACAGGTTATGCTCAAAGCGGTCGATTGCGAGCATTTCTTATCAGAATGGGCGACAACGCCAACGTTTGATGCCCGTTGAGTGGGGTGAAGGTGTTCACGTTGGCGTTAAGCGAAGCCGAATGGTAAAACATGGGCCTGCCACGAATGGCGATCGCGGTTCAACCAGCCAGCCAGCCAGTAATTATAAAGGTCTGATTTTGCAATTCGACCTTTCGATCCATTGAACCGCCATTGAAAACAGTTTGGCGCAAGCCGATAGTTGGTGCCATTCATCCCGATTGATGACGTCCACGCGAAGCACCGAAAAAGCGTGAAAGCAGTGAATTATGACGCGAGGGGGGATCAGACGATGATGAGCCAGACGAAAATGGTTACCTAAAGCGGGCTTAGGCCGACTTATTTGCCGATATTCACGACAAAGCCACCATCACGGTTTATTCACCCTGTCCTCACAGGGGAATAAATAAACTTACCAAACCTAAATCAGCGATGACGTCATTCATTCAACTTTCGCCCGCCGCCGCCGTTGTTTTATCATCACATCTTCGGGCGGTTTTTCAACTGCGTTTTTTCACCTTCCAACCTTTGTGCCAATTGGCATTTGGTTGTCGTGGGGATTGTCACTATTGCAGCCTGTATCACAATGAGAACATTGAAGAAGCTGCCAGCTGGCAAAGATAACCAGTAAATCAATTTCCCCCAGCCGAAACCGAAAGGGTTTTTCGTTCGCCGTTATGAAGGGTGCCACGATGAAAGTCAGAAGCGACATCATAGAAAACATGCCACACGACATCAGACAATTGCGGTTTGCGTGGAGTCCTTTCCGTATACCTCCTTTAACCATTCCGCAAAGCTTTTAGTAGCGTAACGCCGCACTCATGCTCATTTCCTCCGTAATAATCAACCAGCTCAGCCGCCGCAGCCATCATTTCTGTTCCGATAATTTTTTATTTCAAATTTTTCATACAATTCCAAGTTCAACTAACATTACTTGAGCGCATTTTGCATTTCAGAATCAGAATACACGAAGTTCTCGAAATGCGCAAGGGGTGTCTCTTTCACACGTAACACCATGACATTGGGGACACGCTTTATGGCACGTTTGTTGGCATGGATAACAACAAAAAAAATACGTACCGATCACATAAGCAGATTAACGACAAACCACGTCAATAGTGACGATTTGCAGTAAAACCTATCAATAGTGACGCGTAGTTTTATGAAAACGATTGTCCGATTGTCCATTTTTGGCGATACCGCGAAATCAGGGAATTTTCGCAAGATAGAATGTCAGATTCGACAGGCATTAGCGTAAGCATCATTCAAAGAATTGAGAATGGTCGAACCGATGAAGCCGAAAGTCATTACAGGAGTTACCGGCGCCGGCGCGGATGGGATACGGGATCAACGCGCTTTTTTTTTCACGAGTTCGCGACCGAAAAAAAGTTGCGGCAGTTTCTCGTAAACCGCCCTTTCGATTTCGAAGCGACAGATCGCCTTTTCACGAATTAGCCGATGCACTAAAGCATTAACGGCACCACTTCACGGTGCCGTTCTTGTTACCAGATTGTGCGAACTTTTAATCAGACCTTACCGATATAAAGACGCAGGCATCATTCAAAACACATGGTTTGCGGTGCGGGGTAAGATATGCAGCCAAAGTTCAAGCAGGCCACCGTATCGTCATCACAAAAGCAAAAGTTAACATGCGTTTCACCATCTAAAATCGTTTTGTTTTTTACCGAAGAAAAGGTCATCACTTGTTTTCATCATGATAAACAAAAAACCCCGAGTAAAGTCAGACCATTTCTTTTAGCACAAAGTTTAACCACGTTTTATTCCTTTTAGTTTGATTAGTGGCGAGCAGTTCTTGATAGCAAGTTTTTGCAACAGTTTCAAATTGAAATCTTCTCCAGCCACCGGGCACTAAATGAGCAGCAGCATAGTGAAAGTTCTTCCCAGAGAAGCACCACGATTTTTTGTTATAGTCCTTTCAGAGACATGATCGTCTCCGGCGGTTTTGGTTGTGTCTTAAACCTCGATCGCAAAGTCGGGGTTTTGTTTTTTTTTGATGAAACAAAAAAAGCGGTTTCAAGTCCTGGGAACCTATCGCAGCCATAAGTGCGGAAACGCTTCTTTGTATGGTTGGCGCACTTTCTTCGCAGGCATCGTGACAACGCCATCAGAACTTTTCAGACTCTGTTCTTCAACCTCGCCTTTCATCAGGGGAATACATACATGGTTTGTTCATTGGCGGCGGCATTCGGCATGCTTGCTGGTATTCGCCTTTCCAGCCACCAAGGCCGTCAGACATTCCACGCCAGTAACACATCAAAGCGATAGCATCGTGATTCATCAACACATTATCTTGGTGGGTGCTCAACCATTTTACTTTCGCCCAATAATCCACCTCATCACAGGTAACAGTTAACCAGGAATATGAGCGCGCGTTTCGGGTTCAATCCGAAAAGCTGTTTACGACTTCGATTTAGATCACCGCAAAGTAGTGCTTGTTAGCCAGATTTCCGGTTTTGAGCCGACGTCACCGTCAGTCACCAGAGGTCAAGTTCAGAATGCTAACTTGTTTCAATGAGCACTTTCCTACGATCC
>NZ_AP025474.1 GCF_024347395.1 Vibrio cortegadensis | reverse complement strand
TAGTTTTGTTATAAAAAATAGAATAAGCCTTTTAATGTACAGAACCATTTCGTTGGTCGAAGTAAGGCGCTCGGCAATGGTGATGGATAGGACTGTGTTTTCTTTAAATTAAGTGTTTATTGAGATCGTTAGAGGTAACCAAAGCACACTTTTTTATGACAATGTAAGAGCCACTTGAACGAAAAATTATTTTTTCTGGATATATCGACCATCATCTTTGAGACCATTAGTGATAGATACGACACCGGTCTCTGAAATTAAAACGGCCTCAATATCGAGTTGTTTGTTTAAATAAGCGAGAGAGTCATCAACGGTAGATAGAAAGCCTGCGGTACTCCAAATTTCGCCATCGACGGATAGGTTGGAAATAATAGTGACACTTGCAATATCGGTGTTAATCGGCTTGCCTGTCTTTGCATCAATGAGGTGATGGTATCGCAGACCACCGTGCTCAAGGTATCGTTCATTAATCCCTGACGTTACCATCGATTGCCCTTGCAACGGTACGATTCTGCACACCTCCCCGCGAGGGCTCAAAGGGTCTTGAATCCCTACATTCCATGCTTGTATTGCATTATTTGGCGCGTAGCCAATGGTTAGTACGTTTCCACCTAAATTAATACACCCATGTTTAACATTATGACTCACAAGGTATTCTTTTATTTGGTCAGCAAAATAGCCTTTGGCTATGGCGCCTAAGTCAATCTCCATTCCAGGCTTGGTCAGAAATATGGTTTGATAGAGCTCGTCCAATACGATGTGTGAAGGGTCAACAATACCAAGAATGTTCATTAACTCCCGATCTGTTGGCAGCTTGGCATCGTTAAAACCAATACGCCATGTCTTTATCAGAGGGCCAATGGCAATATTAAAAGGGTTGGAGTTATCCATGCTAGCCGTTTTAGCTTTTTTGATTAGTTCGTAAAGGTCTGCCTTTACACGAACAGGTCTAATACCAGCGTTGTGATTGACGTTCATAAGTTCAGAGTGTGACTGATTGACGGTAAAGCGTTGTGCAAAACGTTCAAGTTGAAGATAACAATCTGTTAGCAGTGATTCGCCATTTGGATGATGGATAGTGAGGTCGATGATGGTTCCCATCATTTTAAAGCGAGTTTTATAACTTAACATTGCCTGCCTTTTTGCTGGTATGAAAGAAGGGAAGCTCATGGCTTCCCCTTAACAATCTAACTTCTGTTTGAAACACTATCCCCTGCAATTCGGCCGTAAGTGAATATATCAATCAATGCGTTACCGCCAAGTCGATTCCCTGCGTGGAGACCACCTGCGACTTCACCAGCTGCATATAACCCAGGAATAGGTGACCTCTGTTGATCCAAGACTCGAGCTTTGGTATCAATTCTTAGGCCTCCCATTGTATGGTGTACAGAGGGCTTTCTTGGTGTTGCATAGAAGGGGGCTTTCTCCACTTTTAAACCTAGCGCTCCTTTTTGGAACTCTGGATCTCGTCCATCTTCTACAAACGAGTTATAACGATGGATTGTGCTGCATAGCTCAGCTTCTGGAACATTAATCTTGCGCGCTAACTCTTCAATAGAGCCTGCTTTGATAATGATGCCTTCCTCGATCTCACGTTCAATCGTTTCGTGGGTTGTGTTTGCCGCGGTTTTACGAATTTCTTCGTCTGCAATCATGTACACAAGGCCACCGTTATCAAAAAATGAGTTAGAAAGGACATCTCGGCTTTCACACTCATTTACAAATCGCTTGCCTTGCTGATTAACGAAGACAAAATTTTCTGGTGGAACGATTAAGCCTGTTAATAACGCTCCGGATTTAGGATCGCCAATAGGCATAAGTTGGATGTATTCCATTCCCACAAGGTCAGCCCCTGCTTTTTCACCAATAGCGATACCGTCACCAATTAACGCTGGTGAGTTAGTTGTTTTGATGTCATCAGCGATATTGTTCCAGTAGTTATTGTATTTCTGCAACATTTTTGTGTTCGCGCCAAAACCACCAGATGCTAACACTACGCCATGATTAGCCATGAGTGAGTATTTGGTTCCATTAGAATGTGTAGCATTGACGCCCACCACTTGACCATTTTCAACAATAAGATCGCTTGCACGTGTATCCGTTATGATTCGGCCACCTTGTGCGACGATGTGTTTTTGAAGTTTATCGACAAATTCAACACCTTTAGGGCGATTGGGTTTATGCGCCCGACGCCACAAAGCTCCGACTGCGATGTCAACCATACCTCGATTGAAATCGATGCCTTTTTCTGTCAACCAATCGATCGATTCCATAGCACGGTTAGTCAGCGTATGTACAAGGTCATACTGACCATAAATAGGCTCGCCATCTAGATTGGTGCGTTTGCCACCAAGATACGTTTGAATTAAATGTAACTCAGTTGAATCAAATAAATAGTTTTTCCCGCTATCAACATCAAGGAAATAGTTGGCTAACTGATCTCGAAGTGTTCGAAAATCAGAAAGATATTCTTGGGCAATTTCGGACTCTGGTGTATTGGCGATCGCTTTTAAATAGTCTGTTTCACCCGCTACAGCAGGGAAATCTTTTTGCCATTTAGGCTCTGCGGCATTCACCCAGCCACCTGTGCGAACTGTGTTACCACCAATGGCCGGGAATTTCTCAAGGACAACAACGGTTCTTTTGTTGTCTAGCGCAGTTAGGGCGGCACTCAAACCTGCGCCGCCGCCGCCCACTATGACCACATCAACCGTTTCTTCAATGGTTTGTGTCGACCACTCTACCGCTTCACGGGCTTTACAGCGAAGAGCTTCTGAATTACCACCTGCTAAATCCACGGCATTAGACACACCGTCAATGACTGCTTGGCTACTCACTGTTGCGCCAGAAATAACGTCAACATTAAGTGTTTGACCATCCAGTATTTGTTGAGGGATACGTTCAAATGCAGGGTTTGCAATACCATCCGACTCTTTTGATGAATCAACCGACACCCCTAAAATTCTATCTTCAGAGAAAGTAACGGTAACAGGAAGTTGACCGTTGTGACCATAACCGTAAGCGGTAAATTCACCGGGTTCGAATTTAATATCAATATTTTGCAGTTCTTTTATACGTTGATGTTTTAAAGTTTCAGCTGCGCTGTCAATGATCATGTAATCCATGATTTCCCATAAAGGCGTGGGGATCATGAGTTCTTCTTGTTGAGCGATATCGGCAAACTCAGCACAGCTTTCATTGTTCATTGCTTTCGTGGCCCACGTTGGCTCTACTAAGAAGCCTTTACCAATACTGACCATGTCGTACCCTTGTTCAAGAGCGGTATCAGCATCGCTGCGCTGTGAAATACCTCCGACACCAATGACCGGGATTTGGGCGACACTTTCAGACTTCAACTCATGAAATTTGTGGATGAGTAGAGCTTTGTCTTCTGGGTTAACAATCGAGTTACGGGCGTAATTACCCATAGAGAAATGAAAGTAATCAAGTCCACTTGTTGCTAACTTATCAAGAAGGTACATCGTGTCTTCGAATCGAATTCCAGGTTCTTCTATTTCTTCGGGAGAAAAACGGTAGCCAATAATGAAGTCAGTCATCTGATGGTCGGCAACCACTTGTTTTGCTTGCTCTAAAACAGCAAGCGGAAAAGCAGTGCGTTTTTCAATATCGCCTCCCCATTTGTCGGTGCGTCGATTTGAATGAGGGGAGAAGAACTGTTGAATAAGGTAAGTATTCGCCCCATGAATTTCAACCCCATCAAATCCTGATAATATCGCGCGATTTACAGCATGACCAAAATACTCAAGCATGTTGTGGATTTGCTCGTCAGTCATTTCAAGTGGGGTTTCTGCGTTAGCGCGAAGTGCTGCTATTGGGCTTGCAGAAATTGGTTGATGACCGCCATTAAATTCCGCGCTTGCCATACGACCAGCATGATAAATTTGAAGAATGGCTTTGGAGCCTTTTGCTTTAATGGCCGTCGCTAATTCTTTTAGTCCCGCAATCTTACTATCGTGAGTAATGCCTAAAGCGCCAGGGAAAGCTCGACCGTAATTTTCTACAAAAGCACTTTCAACAATGATTGCTGCCGCATCTCCTGAGCGAGAGGCGTAGTAATCGATCATTTCTTGAGAGACACCGCCATCAAAAAATGCAGATTGAATCGTCATCGGTGCCATCACGATCCGGTTTTTAAGCGTCGTTTGTGAAAACCCAAGTTTTATGTCTTTGAGCAACTTAGTCATCTGTGAATTATCCTTATGCAAATTAACTTTCATATGAAATGCGCCTTAATAAACCGCCGTTGCTAAGAAAGGGGACTTTCATATAAAAAATTGGCATCAATAGGTTTTTGCGCAAAATACTATGGGTATTAATAAGGAGTAAAATGAAAGGTTTGCATTCTATATATGCAAGTTATGCATAATTTATTGTTTTCACATGCACTTAGTACATTTGTAGAGAGGGTGGGGGCATCAAAAAAACATTCAATTAGTAAATCAGTAAGTGGATCTAGGTTGCCTTGCGTGACTCCATTGCTGTGGGTTTTATTGATAAATAGCACTTGTTTTTGTTTGCTCACAAGGTTTATTTGCCTTGAAATGAGCTACTTTTGTTATCGTAATATCAATACATAACAGATCGTAAACAAAGTGATGCTGTTCACGCTTTCTTGACTCCTGACTCTGAATTAAGAATTTTTCCTAGTTATTCTAAGCCCCTCTCTCATGCGGTCGATTTTTAGACTCCTTATTATTTCACGGTCAACTAACAAAGAATGCATGGTCGGAATTATGCCGTGCAGACCTCACAAAAAATAAGAGAGTTCACAATGTTAAAGTTCCTAGATCAGGTTCGAAAACCGACGCTGGATCTTCCGGTCGAAACCAGAAGAAAAATGTGGTTTAAACCCTTCCTACAATCTTACCTTGTCGTGTTCATTGGTTATTTAACCATGTATTTGATCCGTAAGAACTTCAATGTCGCGCAAAACGACATGATTTCTACTTATGGATTATCGATGACGGATCTAGGTCTTATCGGTCTGGGTTTCTCTATCACTTACGGTATCGGTAAAACCGTAGTTTCTTATTACGCTGATGGTAAGAATACCAAGCAGTTCCTACCGTTTATGCTAATCCTGTCTGGCCTTGCCATGTTGGGCTTTAGTTTCAGTATGGGTGGCGGCAGCGCTAGCTTATTCATGATGGTTGCCTTCTACGCATTGAGTGGTTTCTTTCAAAGTACCGGTGGTCCTTCAAGTTATTCGACTATTACTAAATGGACGCCTCGTAATAAGCGTGGTTCATACCTAGGCCTTTGGAACATGTCACACAACGTGGGTGGTGCCGGTGCTGCTGGTGTTGCTTTGTTTGGGGCAAATTACCTATTTGATGGCAGCGTTGTTGGTATGTTCGTGTTCCCATCGATCATCGCGATTGTGGTTGGTTTTATTGGAATGCGTTTTGGTAATGACTCTCCAGAAGCATACGGTTTAGGTACAGTTGAAGAGTTGTTTGACGAAGAAATCAGCGAAGAAGATACTATCGCTGAAGAAAATCAAATGACCAAGAAAGAGATCTTTGTTGAATATATCCTTAAAAACAAAGTGATTTGGTTGCTCTGCTTCGCGAATATCTTTTTGTACATTGTTCGTATCGGTATCGATCAATGGTCTACCGTTTATGCGTATCAAGAGCTAGGCCTATCAAAAGAAACGGCGATTTCAGGTTTTACTCTGTTTGAAGTGGGTGCTCTGGTCGGTACGCTAATGTGGGGTTATTTATCAGACCTTGCGAACGGACGCCGCGCTTTAGTTGCTTGTGTATCGCTTGGCCTGATTATCGTTTCTCTAGAGTTCTACCAGCATGCAACAAGTGAGTTCATGTACCTAGCATCACTGTTCGTGCTTGGTTTCCTAGTGTTTGGTCCTCAGTTGCTGATTGGTGTTGCGGCGGTTGGTTTTGTACCTAAGAAAGCAATCAGTGTTGCGGATGGTGTGAAAGGTACCTTTGCTTACTTAATTGGTGACAGTTTCGCAAAACTTGGCCTAGGTATGATTGCTGATGGAACACCTATTTTCGGCTTAACGGGTTGGAAAGGAACGTTCGCAGCACTTGATACTTCAGCTGCCATTTGTATTGTACTGCTGCTATTCGTTGCGATTGCGGAAGAGAAGAAGATTCGTCAAGCTAAGAAAATACACTTAGCGGCTCAAAACGCCTAGCTAGTCTTGCGTACTTGTTGTCGCGCATTTGTTGTCGCAAAGAGAGTTTCAGATACATAGTCTCACGTACTTTATCGGATTAAAGCACGTGAGATCATACCAATCGCTAGTTCGATTCAGTATCATCTCTATTAATAAAATTAATATTATATAGCTCCTGTCGGGGCTATTTTTCTTTCTTACTCTTAATTCTGGCTAATATCATGATTAATGTTGCGCTTGTTGATGACCACGTCATTGTTCGTTCGGGCTTTGCTCAATTACTCAGTCTTGAAACTGATATTACGGTCGTGGGTGAATTCAACTCTGCGGCAGAAGCGCGCTTCGGATTGCCAAGTTGCCACCCTGATGTCGTTATCTTGGATATCTCAATGCAGGACGAAAGTGGCTTGAGCTTATTGGAAGAGATTCCATCAGGAATTGCCAGCATCATGTTGAGCGTTCATGACTCTCCGGCGATGGTTGAGAGGTCATTAGAGTTAGGAGCCAAAGGTTATCTCAGTAAGCGCTGTAGCCCTGATGAATTAATTCAAGCCGTGCACACGAGCGCAAAGGGCGGTTGTTATCTCACGCCAGATATCGCTATAAAGCTTGCGACACCTATGAAGAATAAAGTCTCGTTAAATCAGCTAACCCGGAGAGAAAGCGAAGTATGTCAGTTATTGGCAACAGGGCTCGATGTAAAATCTATCGCCGTTGAGTTAGGGGTTAGCCATAAAACGGTTCATGTACACCGTGCCAATGCGATGGACAAACTCAATGTTAAGAACAACGTCGAGTTAGCTAAACTATTCACACAAGAACAGTACTAATGCGTTCCTATCTCGCAACCTCCCTATGTGGAGTTTTTATGGCTGGCTGTGCATGGTTTTGTTTGTGGGTTATTGCTTTCTATTTCATCAATGACCCTGAGTTAGCCATTCTGCTTTTTCCATTCTCACTTCGATTGGGAATGACGCTGCACACTCGTGCGCACTATTGGCCTGCTATCTATATTGCAGAGTGGGGGCTCGCGATCGCTTTAGCGTTATTACTTGATGAACCCCAATGGCTGACGATACTAATCGCCAGTGGATTGAGCATTCCTGCCACTCTAATTGCCAAACGTTATTATTCTGGTGACCAGAATCGCCACTTGTTAGTGATGACGAGCTTAATTATGGTCACCTCATTGATCAACGTTGCTGTAGTGGGCTCTCATGTTCCGGCTGTTTACATGGTGTGGTTGGTGAGTATCACTGGCGGACTGATGCTGGTGCCGATGTGCTATCTGGTCTGGAACTATCTATTCCAAAACAAATGGGCGCCATTGAGTTCTTACTTAATCAACAATGTTGTTGAGTTCAAAATCCGCCACATTGCTTTATACAGTGTGTTGCTAGTGGCCAGTATTTTGATACAAACCAGTTTACCTGATGAGCTAAGACGCTTCGCCCCATTCTGTATGGCTATCCCTATCATCCTGCTCGCCGTTCGTTACGGGTGGCAAGGTGCTTTATTGGCGACTCTATTAAACAGTGTCGCATTGATTGCAGCCCACAGCGGAACATCCAAACTCGAAATTACAGATTTACTATTATCTCTATCTGCTCAAACCATCACAGGTATATTGCTTGGTTTAGCGGTTCAAAAGCAGAAAGATCTCAACTCAAAATTACGAAGTGAACTCTCAAGAAATCAAAATCTTTCACGCCAGCTAGTAACAGCTGAGGAGTCGGTTCGCCGTGATATTGCGCGTGAGCTGCATGATGAAATCGGGCAAAACATCACGGCAATTCGTACGCAGGCAAGCATTATTAAACGTGTCGACGCGGCTGAGATGAGCGTTCGCTGTGCGGGTACGATTGAGTCATTGTCTTTGAATGTTTATGACACCACCAAACGTCTACTGACAAAACTAAGGCCTAAGATGTTGGACGATCTTGATCTAAAAGACTCCGTTGAACAGCTTATTCGGGAAATGGAGTTTTCGGACCACGGCGTTGATATCCAGTTAAATTGGCAAGGTGATTACTCGTGTTTGAGTGATACGCTCAAGGTTACCCTCTTCCGTTTGTGCCAAGAATCTTTAAATAATGCCCATAAATATGCTCAAGCGAGCGAAATTAGAATTGAATTAATTTTAGATGATCAGGCTTATCTTTGGATCACAGACAATGGCGTTGGCTTTACAGCGCAAGATCTTCCCAAAGGAATGGGGGTTCGCGGTATGCTAGAGCGTGTTCAGGCGCTCGGCGGCAAGATGACAATCAACGCTAATGACTCCTCTTCGGGTACCAATATCAGCGTTACATTACCTAAAGTGTGAGAACGAATATGTTTGGATTTCTGCGCTCAAAAACGTCAAATAGTCATGCTCTAATTGATGATGAGGTCAATCAGAGTTATGGCTACTGGCGCCTCCATATCATGATAGGGATGTATGTCGGCTATGCAGGTTTTTACTTCACTCGTAAAACCTTTAATTATGCAGCACCAGCTATGATCACCGACCTTGGCTTGGACAAAGGCGATATCGGCTTAATTGGCACGCTCTTTTATCTTTCTTATGGCTTATCGAAATTTATCTCAGGCACGATATCGGACCGTTCAAACCCGCGTTACTTCATGGGTCTTGGCCTAATCGCGACAGGCTTGATCAATATCGCGTTTGGCTTTTCTAGTTCGTTGGCGGCTTTTATCTCACTTTGGGTGCTAAATGCGTGGTTTCAAGGTTGGGGCTGGCCATCGTGCTCTAAGTTATTGACGACCTGGTATTCTCGCTCCGAAAGAGGCTTTCGTTGGGCTATATGGAATACAGCACACAACGTTGGTGGGGCTCTTATCCCTATTCTTGTGGGTTATCTGACGCTTCAATTCAGTTGGCGAGCTGGGTTTATCTGGCCGGGCGTGATTGGTGTTTTTATTGGTCTTATCGTTTGCTGGCGCTTACGTGATAAGCCGACCACTATGGGACTTCCGACGGTAGGGAAGTGGCGCAATGATCATTTAGAATTGGCTCAAGAGAACCATGGACAAGGATTAAGCTATCGAGAAATCCTGAAAACCTACGTGTTCAGCAATAAGTACATTTGGTTGCTCGCTTTTAGTTATGTGTTGGTTTACATAGTAAGAACGGCGGTTAACGACTGGGGTAACTTATACCTAACCGAAGAACACAATTACAGTTTGATAAACGCCAACGCAGCTTTATCTCTATTCGAGATTGGTGGCTTCGTTGGTTCACTTGTTGCTGGGTGGGGATCTGATAGGCTGTTTGGTGGCAACCGCGGTCCAATGAATATCCTGTTTGCGATTGGTATCTTCCTCTCGGTATCCGCTTTATGGCTTATGCCTTTAACCAACTTTGTGTTTCAAGCGGCTGGGTTGTTTTGTGTTGGTTTTTTTGTTTTTGGCCCTCAAATGCTTATTGGTATGGCGGCGGCCGAATGCTCGCATAAAGACTCTGCCGGGGCGGCGACTGGCTTTGTTGGCTTATTCGCCTACATGGGGGCTGCACTGTCCGGATACCCATTGGCGCTCGTTCTAGAAACTTACGGTTGGAGTGGATTTTTCATTACGATCTCTACTTGTGCGGCCGTTATTGGGCTGCTTCTTCTGCCTTTCCTACAGGCTCAATCACCTCAGAAAAGTGCAGAGGCTCGATCTGGTTTTTAAGGTGTCTTCCCGAGAATAAGATAGTGTGACAGCTTGTATTACTGTTGCTAGCATCGCTATCTTATTCTCTGCGCGTTCTACATGTGATATTCAAATGTGACTCTTTTCACGCTTTTCATCGAAATCCCCCGTTTCTAAGAATTTTTCCTATTACCTCTAAGATCCCATCTCATGTGGGCTCAAGCCGCTCTCTGTAGTCTTTCTAATTATTCACGTTATTAGAATCAGCTCTCTTGAATTGTGTTCAAAGGGCTCACTACGGAAAACGCCATGTCACTCAGCCACTTCTCAGAACACTCATTCTTCCCAATGGAAAACACCATCCAAAATTATGCATGGGGGAGTATCTCTTCGATACGTGAACTGTTTGGTTTTAAGAATGAGTCACAAGAACCGCAAGCGGAAGTTTGGATGGGAGCGCATCCAAAAGGTTGCTCAATGGTTAAGTTTGATCAACATTTGGTGCCTCTCTCCGAGCTGATTAACAAGAATAAATCGGCCTATTTATCTACTGATATTGCGCAAGAGTTTGGTGAACTGCCATTCTTATTTAAAATCTTAGCGGCAGAAAAGGCACTATCTGTTCAAGTTCACCCAAACAAGCATCAAGCCGAGGTTGGCTTTGCGAGAGAGGAGCAAGCAAGTATTCCTCTGACCGCAGGACACCGTAATTACAAAGATTCTAACCATAAACCTGAATTGGTTTACGCGATTACTGAATACCAAGCGATGAATGGCTTTCGAGAATTCGATGAAATATTAGCCTTGTTCAGAAAGTTGGATTCTATCGAGCTTGTTGGTTTGGTTGAAGAGTTTGGTAATAACCTTAACTCTCTAGGTTTAGAGGCGTTTTTCCGTGATCTATTAACGCTGAATGACCAACGTAAACACCAAGCATTAGAGCAACTCCTAACTTACGCAGCTGCTCATCAAGATCAAGCAGAGTTTGCTTTGGTTACTGAGCTTTGCCATCAGTACCCGAACGATATTGGTCTGTTTTGTGTTCTGTTGCTTAACTTGATCACACTGAAGCCGGGTGAAGCGATGTATTTGAATGCGAACACTCCGCATGCCTACATTAAGGGGACTGGTCTCGAGATCATGGCAAATTCAGACAACGTGTTACGCGCTGGTTTAACGCCGAAACACATTGATGTCGCTGAGTTAGTCGCATGCACGGAGTTCACGCCAATTTCGTTCGAATGCTTATTATTGGCACCCTCAAAATTAGATCAATGTGATAGCTATGATATCCCGGTCAGTGATTTTAATTTCAATATATTTCATCGTCCTTATCAAGAAGAAGTCATCACAAGTGGTGCTGAAATTTTAATGGCAATAGATGATGATTTCACGCTAATGAGCCCAAAAGGCGAGCATTTAACCCTGACTAAAGGGCAATCGGTATTTATCCCAGCCTATATTGGTCACTATGAATTGAGCAGTAACGGCCGTGTTGCCAGAGCGTTTAATTGAGGGAATAGTGTGTTGGAAGTTCTATCAAGTTTTGGGAATGAAGATGTTGGCTTAAAGTTCTAATGGAAGAGAGAACAAACCAAAAGCATATTGGTTTGATAGTTAAGTGATTGAAATTAAGCACCCTACGGGCAACCATGCCTTAACTCGCAAACCCCTAACCCAAAATTCTTTCGAGTCATTCGAAGCGCTCGATCCACTCTGAGTGATTAAAAAACGGATTGCTTGAATTGCTATCTGACATAAAATCGAATTATTTAAAAAAGTAATAATCTTTCGTCTTTTTTAAACGTTGCTCGTCTTATTAGGTGTAAGTAGAAACAATGAACCGATTTGGAGCAACAAAATGATTAAGCTGATTAGCTTTAAGAACTGCCCATTTGTGCAACGTGTAATGGGTGCGTTGGTAACAAAGAATGTACCATTTGAAATCGAATACATCGAATTGAGTAACAAACCGCAATGGTTTTTAGATATATCACCGAATGGTCAAGTCCCCGTATTGGTTACCGAAAATGATACTGTTTTGTTTGAGTCAGATGCCATTGTCGAATATCTAGATGATAAATATGCACCGATAGAAGAGGTTTCACCAGAACAAAAAGCGTTAGATCGTGCATGGTCATATCAAGCAAGTAAACACTACATGCCACAATGTGGAACAATGGGCAGTAAGGATAAAGAGACATTTGAAACACGTTTCGCAAATCTATCCAAGGCATTTGCAAAAGCGGAAAATAAGCTTGGTGAGTCATCATTTTTCAAAGGGAATTACGTATCTAATGTCGATATTGCATGGCTTCCATTGCTACACCGTGCGGCAGTAATCAAAAATCAATCTGGCTTTGATATGCTGGAACAGTTTCCAAAAGTTCAGAAATGGCAAGCTGCACTCATTGAGTCAGGCCTTACCGATAAAACTGTACCACAAGATTTTGTGTCAACGTTTAGCGGATTTTACTTAAAAAATACATACCTTGGCAGTTTAAAGGGTGGGAAAGGGGCTGAGTGCGCAACCAGCAGTTGCTCAACATCATCAGCCTCATGTTGTGATTAGTGCAATGTGTAGTAGGGCATAAAAGTATTGTCTAAGCTACGTACATCTGCTCAGGATACGCTCCGTTTCTATTTGAGAGCGTCCCTGGGCAGCTGTATCTTAATCTAAGAAAATTGCCTGAGTTAAGGTTGTTCAAAGGCTAAAGCATGTTTAATTTAAAATCATCAGTTATAGAAATTGACAATAAAAGAATACTGATAACGCCAGATGATGATAATTTGGTGGAAATAGCACGCAAAGTAAAAATCAACATCTCAGCGCCTTGCCTGAAAAATAAACGTAAGAATGGTTGCTGCAAAGCTTGCTTAGTCGAAGTTAACGGCAAGGAAGTTTACGCTTGTTCCACTCGACCCAGAAGTGGAATGATTGTAGTAGTTCGTAGGGATGACTTGGATGAAATTAGAAAAGAGTCCATCAAAAAATTCAAGCGGCAAATGAAATCAAACAATAGCTCGCCTTGCCGTTGTTCTTGAGAGCGACTTAATCTAAAGGGTGAACAATAGCTGTATATTTAATATGGAAATTATTCTCTATAAAGTATGAGAAACCCTAAATAACAAAAGGAAGTGTATATGTGGTTGAGTGAGATCGAATTAGAGTCCAAGTCAGTAAAACTGATACCACTTCGGACAGAGCATGCAGTTGCTCTAGTTGAAGCCGCGTCAGATGGTAAATTGTGGGATTTGTGGTACACACAAGTGCCAAGCAGTGAAACAATCGATGCCTATATCTTTCAGGCGCTATCTGAACAGCAGAATGGAACTTCGTTGCCTTTTACTATTGTCGATAAAGCAAATGATAAAATTATCGGATCTACTCGTTTTTGTCATGCGGATATATTGAATAAAAGGGTCGAAATAGGCTACACATGGTACGCCAGAAGCCATCAACGTTCATCTTCAAATACAGAATGTAAACTGCTACTTTTAAATCATGCATTTGAAGATCTTGATGCGATTGCTGTTGAGTTTCGTACACATTGGCATAATCACCAATCACGAGCTGCTATTAGTCGTTTAGGTGCAAAGCAAGATGGTGTGCTTCGTAATCATCAAAAGGAAAATGGTGTTTATAGGGATACGGTTGTCTTCTCAATCATTGATAGTGAATGGCCAGCAGTAAAAATGAGTTTGGCACATAAATTAGCTCGCTAGCGGACCTAGGACATTTTATAAAGGGTAAATAAATCACATGAAATTTGAATCTATCTGGTCAGTATATCAATCCAGTTTGAAGGCGTTTTTACACAGCAGAGTTGCTAACCCAGAGGACGTTGAAGATCTATTTCAAGAGATTTTGATTAAAACTTATAATGGTTTTCAAACGGTTACAGATGGTAGCAAGATCAAACCGTGGTTATTCCAAATAGCGAACAATACAATTATTGATTTCTACCGAAAAAACAATAAACAAAATGATTTAACGGCGGATAATTTGTGGTATGACGAGCAAGATGAAGAGCAAATTGTCAAAGCGCTTTCTCACTGCCTTTTGCCATTTATTAATCAACTACCTGAGGACGATGCAGAATTGTTGATTGCCGTTGAAATCGAAGGAGTCTCGCAAAAAAGTTATGCTGAGAACAATGGAATAAAGTACTCAACACTAAAATCTAGGGTTAAGAAAAGCCGTAACAAACTCTATAACTTGTTTAATAGCTGCTGCAACTTTTCCATAGATACACAGGGAAATATCATGGAATACAATCCCAAATCTGGTAATTGCAATCGCTGCTGATTTGAACTTGCATATGTATGGACTTAAACGTTACTTGTGAAAATTTGAATTTTACTCTCCTCTGGAAAAAATTGCTCATCACTATTCTGCCTCCAAACATAACCAAATGTAGAGTGTTTCTCATACGATATTGAACTGTTATACGTTGCGCAAACTCATAAATGGACAATTCCGATTTAGCAGCAACAGACAGTTTCCAATCTTCAGGTAACTTCTCGTATCCCCAAAATAAAAATGCAGTAGTTTCGACAGGAGGTCTTTTTGGTCGGTTCTGAACAATTCCAAACATGGCTGATTTTGACGGCTACTATTTTTAATGGTGAGATACAGCATGGTTATTCAACAAGTTTATGAGGAAACGATTTGAGATACCTTCCTCCTAAGCAACTCCCGAAAAGCAATAACAGCAGGACTAACCTGCTCTCGGCTTGGACAGATTAGATTTAGCTCAACCGATGGTGATTCAAAGTCTGGTAAAAGCTGTACAAGTTGCCCACTACTAAGATCTGAGTAGAGATCTATCTGAGAGCGATATGCTATTCCTTTGCCATTAACTGCCCATCTACGAACTATATCGGTATCATTGCTGATTCGGTTACTATCTACTTTAACCTTGTATGTACCAGAGTGGTTAGCGTACTCCCAACAGTTAAACAGGCGACCAGTCTTGCGGTGTAATAAGCAATTATGCTCCCTCAAGTTTTCAGGATGCATTGGCTCTCCATATCTAGATATATAGGCTGGAGAGGCGCAAGTGATCCTGCTCATGGTCGCGATATGAAATGAAACCATCGATGAATTGTCTGGCTTCCCATAGCGAAGAGCCATATCAACCTGTTCGAGAAAAAAATCTGAAATAGAATCGCCTACTGTCAGATCAATCGATAATAAAGGGTGCTCATTCAATAACTCTTCTATCCACAGCAAAAGTGTATTGCGGCCCAAATCAGATGAGACGGACAATCTGAGATTACCACTTACTTTTCCTTGTGTCTGATGTGCGGCTATACGACCTTGTTCCAAACTAGCTAGTGCCTGACGGCAATGAAACAAGAACTGCTCTCCTTGTGGTGTTATTCTCAGTTGTCTGGTTGTTCTGATAAGTAGTTGTACCTCTAACTGTTTTTCGAGTCTTTTCAGCGCAGTGCTGACTGCTGCAGGAGTAAGACTCAGTTGGTTTGCAGCCTCGGTTATGCTGCCCGTTTCCACGATTCGAATGAATAGATAGAGATCTGACGTATTCATTATTAAATATTTTTTAAAAGTATATTAATCATTAGTGTCTTTTTAGTTTACTTAAAGTCTGGAACAATGTCTCTACTGTTATTCATAACAATGGTGCTCAGAGAGGCAGATATGACCCAACCATTACACACCGAAAACTTACTTAACCGTCCTTTAGAGCTCCCATGTGGCGCCATCATTAAAAACCGTCTAATGAAATCAGCAATGTCTGACTCACTTGCTGATGGAGAGGGAAACCCTACTCAGGCACAGTCTCGACTCTATGAACGCTGGGCAGAGGGCGGCATTGGTTTATCGGTCGTTGGAGAGGTTCAAATTGACGCACTATTTCTAGAAAATCCAGGAAATCTCGTATTATCCGAACAGTCTGATATTAAAGAGCTACAAGCATTGACCTCACGTGCTGCAATTAATAACGCACATATCTGGCCCCAACTTGGGCATGCAGGTGGATTGGCGTATCAACCGTTGAGTAAACCCAAAGGGCCATCAGCTCTTTGTATTGGAGATTTCGAGTGTGAGGGGATGTCTGAGCAAGACATAGCCTTATTACCACATCAGTTTGCTAAATCCGCAGCAATTGCGAAACAAGCAGGATTTACTGGCGTGCAGATTCATGCAGGCCACGGGTTTCTACTAAGTCAGTTTTTATCACCACTCTTTAATCATCGAACGGATCTATATGGAGGGTCGGTAGAAAACCGTTCCCGCATTATTATTGAAGTAATTGCGGAAGTGAGAAGTACTGTTGGAGGTACTTTCCCTATTGGTATAAAAATAAATTGCTCAGATCAGCTCGAAGGTGGTTTAACTCAAGAGGACGCACTAGAGGTCATTTCCCTTCTCAACACAACCTCTATTGATTTGATTGAGATAAGTGGCGGATCATATTTTCCTGGGGCAAAATCCAGCTCTGACAGCGCTTCAAACGGCCCGTACTTCATTGATTTTTCAGTAAAGGCTAAAGGATTAACAAATATTCCTTTAGTGGTGACGGGGGGCTTTAAAAAGCGGGAGCAAGTAATAGATGCCTTATCTATAAATGCAGCGGACTCCATTGGTCTTGGGCGAACATTGATACTCAGACCTGATTTACCAAATGAATGGTTAGAGGGAGAAGGTGTTACATTTGACTTTCCAAAATTTAAGTCACCGCCGCAGGGGGGAGTCACCGCTTGGTATACTATGCTTCTTACGGCTATAAGTCATGATAATGAAAAAGAGTTCAACTTAGAGCTATTGCCAGCAATTCAGTCCTACGAAAATCGTGATAAAGCTCGTATTACGAAATGGCAGGCGAAGTATCAAATGTAGTCCACCATCTAAGATCTAGAAACGCATAGCTATGCGTTTCTAGGGTCACTTT
The DNA here is from genome assembly GCF_024347395.1 of Vibrio cortegadensis. Taxonomy (NCBI): domain Bacteria; kingdom Pseudomonadati; phylum Pseudomonadota; class Gammaproteobacteria; order Vibrionales; family Vibrionaceae; genus Vibrio; species Vibrio cortegadensis. The sequence goes on along the minus strand of NZ_AP025474.1, from coordinate 77,337 downwards.
TCCTGAAGTTAGGTTTATTTATGGTCGCATCCTTTCATTTATTATTTCCTCTTCTTACCATAAATATAAGTACAGCAATTCCAGTGACACTATCTGCTTCTGAATAATTGCATCAACAAACAATGGGGCAGCTTTGAGTTACGCTGCCCTTCTAGTGCTACCTTTCAGATAGCACTTCTTTGAAAGCAAACATTCCATTTAACGCTGCTGGGAAGCCTGCATAGACAGACATTTGTATTATTACTTCTTTGATTTCTTCTTCTGAACAACCAACATTAAGGGCTGCATGCAAATGCACTTTTAGTTGCGGCGTACAGGTTCCCATAGCGGTTAAAGCCGAGACTGTAGCAATCTCTCTTAATTTTAAGTCTAAGCCTTGCCGTGTATAGATATCGCCAAATGGATATTCTATTGTGAATTTAGCTAAATCAGGGCAAATATCTTGTAAACTCTCAATGACTTTTTGGCCAGCTTCACCATCGATTTTTGATAACTGTTCTAGTCCAGAATTAAATCGAATGTTGTCCATGTGGTGTTCTCCTCTGAATAAAAGACCAACACACCTTACAAGTTAGAGTGAACTCTAAGTCAACTCACTTCTCCCTTTTTATATAAATTAATTTTGTTTTCTAATGCTTCCAAATGTTCATTCTGTTGCTTAATGTGTTCTTTTAAGTTTTCTCGGTGCATTTCTAACAGTTTTTGGCGATCAAGCTCGGTCTTTACACCTAAATCTCTTAATGACGCATATTTTTGAATTTCTTCTAGCGGCATCCCAGTGTCTTTGAGTCGTTTAACAAAGTTCACCCAATCTACATCTCTGTTTGAGTAAACTCGGTGACCGCTGCTATTTCTTTGGATTTGTTTGAGCAAACCAATTTTTTCATAGTATCGAAGAGTGTAAGACGATAACCCAACTACACCCGAAAATTTTTTCATGTTCATTTTTTACCTTCTCACTAAATTCCTCTTCATGAACGAAAATAACCAGTGACTTCATAAACACTACACAGCTTAAAATTAATAGGCCAAGTAATCAGTTGCAAAAACGTTTTAAGCGAAATAGCTGACAAACTCTGGGGCAGAATAAGCTAGAAGTTGGGCATGAAACCTTAGTCCTAGTGAACATGTCGGTGGATAAAAATTAGTTAGCCAAATCGCAGTGAAGACTTCTTTAATTATCGCCCACCAAAGATCAAACAAAGCGAACTAATCGACCCGCTTTGTTATTACTTAATCATGATTGTTATTTTAGAGGGTCGTTGTCTGGCAACGCATTATGAACCCAAAGAGCTAACCTGTGTTTGATGTTTGCACCGTCGAGTTTGCTATCAGGTAACGGCGTGATTTGTTTGGCATCAACCAAAAACAGGTAAATTGCTTTTACTCTGTCAGGCTGTGGTGACTGAGGGAGGTTAAAGCCTTGCATCTTTGCCATCTTCCCGCCAACATCAAGTGCCTTTTTAATCAGTTTGTCTTCATTATGTAGCTTGGAACTTTTTGACATTGATAAAATCCTCTTTTCACTTTAATTAAGAGTACATTAACTATCACCTGCGGCATGTTAATAAGCTCTCATATTGATAAAATCACATAACGCCATCTTTCAACTGATTCAAAAAAAACCTTAACCATTTGTCTTCAGCATAGTAAAAAACCGCTAGGAAGTGCTGTGTTTAAATTAGTCATTCTAAGTAGAGTTCTTCAATAAGACGTAAGTCAATATCTCGCTTTCTGCTGGACATATTTTTTATTTCGCCAGTTGGTATCGAGTGCTTCGTCCTGCTCCTGTCTTGATTAAACAATTCTGATCGACCAAAGTGGCTAAATGGCGTGTTGCTGTTGGCTTGCTGACTTTCGCCACCTTGTGATACTGAGAGGTATTGATACCATCAGAAAAATCACCATCAAGCATCCGATTCAGCACTTTAACTTGTTCTTTTGCTAGCTTAGTTTGGTCTATATGGCGCCAAAAATTGGTCTTAAATATGGTTTGGTCGATCTCTTTTAATACTTCATCAAACGTTTCGTTTAAGGTATTAAAAAACCAAACGAGCCAAGTCGTGATATCTATATTTCCTTTCTGAGTTTGCTCTAAGGTTCCGTAATAGCTTTTACGGTTAGCTAAGATCCCCACAGACATCGCGTAAAAACGTACAGATTGCTGCTCCGCTTGGGCCAATGCTAAGTCTGTCAGCAAGCGAGTGATTCGCCCGTTACCGTCATCCAATGGGTGCAAAGTGACAAACCATAAATGCGTAATTGCAGCTCGAAGCAGAGGATCAAGCGAGGCGTCGTGTTTTGAGTCATTAAACCACTGAATGAACAGTTTTAACTCTGCATCAAGAATCTCTCGCCCTGGAGCTTCAAAGTGAACAATTGGTCTATCGATTCTTCCTGATACCACTTGCATCGGAGCGGTACCTCGAAGCTGGCCACCAATAACTGGGTTAAATAAAGTGTAACCCTTGGGGAAGAGTTTATCGTGCCAGTGTAAGATCCGATCTAATGTAAGAGGTATATCGAGGTTCTCTACAGCATCAAGCATGATTTCTGCAAGCCCATCGGTTTGTACTGTGGTTGGAAAAGGGCGTTCTTCTGTTAAGCCAAGCTTATTTGCCAAAGATGAACGTACAGAGAATGCATTGAGTTTCTCGCCTTCAATAGCACTTGAATGGACGATGTTTGCCAGTAAGGTATCAAGCATGCTCTCTTTTTTATCCTGAGACTGGCTAGTGACCTTCCCAAGTAATATGCCTTGATTAAGCCGAGTTTGCCTAAGCAGCGGCTCAATTAGCGTTTTATCCCAGTTAAAATTAGGCCACTCTGATTGTTTCCATATCCACATAGCTGCACCTTGATTTGAAAATCTACATTATTCAAATCATATTATGATGCGTTTATAGGCCTTATTCAAATCAAAATATGATTAGATGTTACTTTGTATTCTAATCATATCTTCGACATTGGGCATCTGTGAGGAGCTTTAAGGATATTAGAGAACATAGAAAAGACTCTCTATCAAAGAGGTGTGATGAATATTAGTGCCACACATGGTCATTTTATCGTTCCAGATAAAGAAAAAGGCCGAACGTATTTACGTCCAGCCTCTATGTTCCAGTGAAGTACCGATTTAGGTATGAATGCTTATCCGAATGGCATTAATACCTAAAGGTTGGTGTGGCTATATCTAGTACTTGTTGAGTACAGCTTGAATCGCCTCATCTAACTCAGCTTGAATCTCTTTCGACAAGCGACCAAACTCATACGAAAAATTGCGGCCTTTTACTTTCTTACGTGCAAACATCCCTTTGCTATCAAATTGAGCGAGAGGGGTGACTTGTGCTTTGTCTGATTCTTGTTTGGCTTCAGCAATCTTTAACTCTGATTTGATACTAGTAATTAGCGCTTCTTTGATGTCTTCTTGGCTCTGCTCAGGCTGAGCATTGACAACTTTGGTCTCTACTTTTTGAATGAAGCTAGTGAGCTCTTTATTGTTTTCATTGAAAGTTTTCATTACCTTCGATAATACAGAGTAATCAGTATGAGAAAGCTCATTTACTACTGGGAATAGGGCCACTAACTTACTATCGATACTGGCGGCTTTCAATGCTCGACCTACGGCTTGACGGCTAATGTTTAAAATTTTGGCGACATCTTCTTGAGTCAGTTCGCCGCTGTCCATGAGTTTTTTACACTGCAGACCAATTTCACGCTGGTTATGTTCTTTCGCAGTTTGCAGCTGCTTCGCTAAGGCTTTTGCGTCTGCAGTTGAAATGTCATCTTTAGTCACAAGAGTTCGGAAGGTGTTGATGCGTCCATCCTGAAGTAAAAACCAAGCGCGGCGACGAGATCCATCCAGGACATCGATTTGACCATCCATTTCTCGGCCAACCGCAGGGTAGAACTGTTGGAATTCTAATGAATTAAGATCTTCTAAAGATTCCGCGGTTAGCAAAGACTGATCACGGCCATTCACATCAAAGGTAACAAAGGTATTATCGCGCACTTGCTCGTGTGACAATGTCACTTCATTAAATGTGGCTGTTGCTCCTGAAGCTAACGTCCATTCGATACTCTGACCAACAGATTCAATACCAAAGTGCGCTTTAAGGTAATCGGCGCTGCTTTCACCTGCTTTGATTAGTTCATCGCTAAGTTGACGAGTCAGTGATTCTACGTTCGCTTTGGCTGCGCCTTTTTGGGCTTCCGCTGATCCTGCTGTATTACCTAACGGGCTTGCGCCACCTCTTTTCTTCGCCATTATGCTTGCTCCTGCTCGCGCCATACATTTAATAAGTCACGCAAGATCTGGCTTGTCACTTCATAGCTATTTTGTTGCGCGGTTTGGAAAGTTGCTTTGCTTTTCGGGTACTCACTTTTTGACATATCAAAGACGGTGGAGAGTAGGGAAGAAGCTTGGCGGATCGCCTCACTATGCTTGAACTCTTTTGAGTAAAGATAAGGTGAGAAATGATCGTAAAGGCTGTTCATTAATTCAGTGGTGGTTGAACTGTCACGGTGATTAGTGAGCAGTATTTTCATGAAGTCATAGCCTTCATGTTGTGCATTCGCAAGTAGCGCCCACACCTGTGGGATATAACTGAAATAGGAACAGGTGGCATCGATGTCATTTTCAGTAATTGAAAGCGGGAACACCACGCTTGTCGCGGCAAAGTACGCGTTATAAGTGGCATAGCCAAGTGATGGAGGTGTATCAATTAAGATGATGTCGAACTCATCTTTCACTGCATCGATGATCTCATCAAGGATAGAGTAGGGCGACGCGAGCGTGTGACTAAATACCTGCTCATGGAACCAACCTTCAATCGCTCGATCGGATTGCGATGCGGGTAAAATACGTAAATTTGGAATGGTCGTTTCTAAAAAGGCTTCTGATACTGCATCTTGATAAGTTTCACCTTCGTCAAGATCGAAAGTTCGCATCATGAGATCGCCAACCGACAAGTTGCCTTCTTGTTCGGCTTCTGGTGCGTAATACATAGAGAGCGTGGCTTGGCCATCCATATCGATAAGGCCGACTCGATACTCTTGGTGGAACTCTGTTGCAAGGCCGGAAGCAATTGTCGCAGCTGAAACGGTTTTGCCGACTCCACCTTTCTGGTTTTGGATCACCACGACTTGCGTTTTTTGCTTATCACTGCGCGAGAACTTTGGATCTTTACGTAGATTCTCTGGCAGTAAATCACGTACACGGTACATTTCAGAGATATCAATCGACCACTGAGAGTCTTCATGGCGGCGAGGGTCTATTTCTGTGGCGGTCACGTAACGATCTAGCGTTTTGGCATCAATACCAAGGTAAGCCGATGCTTCAGCTCGGGTAAAGTTTCGTAACTCTTTGCGGTGATTGGCTAAAAGACGTTGGTTACGGCGTTTAATGTAGCCGTCAGCCCCTTCTTTTAGCTGTTGAAACGTAGTGGTGGTTTGTAAGGTGTCCATTTCAGTCTCCATGTAGGAATGAGAAATAGTATATCCCTTAATATTTGAGGTTGGTAGTTAAAATTAAGGTATTTGTTTGGTTGTGTAGGCTAGGTTCTCAAAAATACCGCTCAATGAGCGGTATTCTAAAAGGGAATGTTTTTAACTAAAGAGCATTAAATAGACATCTAGATAACCCATAAGAATGAACGGGTCGTAACCAATGGTCGTCCAAAAATAACTCTCAATTCCAAAGACAATAATGAAAGGAAGAAAATAGAGAAAAGCAGGTAGAACCTTCACATTTTTTTTCTGAATGAACTTTTCGATTACTCTAGCAACTAGTTCAATTATTCCAAATAATGCAAAAATTAGGCAATAGTAGAAGATATACCACCCTTGAAGGCCTGCATATATTCCTTCTGCAACACCAAAAAACTCAATCGCATTATAAATTTCTTTTAGGTGCCATATAAATGGAACAAGTAAGGCGATTTTAATCGCTTGTTTTCCAACAGCGCCTGCGATTCTTGCGCCTATATATGATATAGGACCTGATGCCATGATAGTACAAAATACCAGCACACCAAATATATTACCTGTCTCAAGAGACATTCCAGCTTTCCAGCCATAATCGAACGCTAAAGTAACTAGAATTAAAGTGGCTAAAGAAGCAAGTGATGCATACCACTCTTTATTGGGTAATGAAAAAGTCATCTTATTTACCTGCGCTTACTGATTCTATTTTAAGAGGGGCTTCAATTTCTAACACTTTGGCTTCTAGTCTGGCGTATAAATCCTTTTGAATTTCTACATAGTCAGATTTGTTTAAAAGGTTATTTCTTTCCTCTGGATCATTAATAAGATCATACAGCTCATCTTTTTTGCTTGTCGCAAAAGTGATCAACTTGTAGCTCTCTGTTCGTATGGCCGTTTGCTCTGGCGCTGGGTATGGGAAATCTTTGTAGTATTTATAAACCCATTCATCACGAATGCTGTCGACTTCTCCATCAAGGATAGGTTTCAAGCTCTCACCTTGCATATAGTCAGGTACATCAACCCCAGCTATATCTAGAAGGGTTGGGGCGAGATCGATGTTAACCATCATTCCTTTCGCTCGTGTTCCTGGGTTCTTAATTCCATTCGGGTATCGAACAATAAATGGAATGCGCATTGATTCTTCATAGGCCCAACGCTTATCAATAAGGCGGTGCTCACCCCACATGTAACCATTATCGCCAGCAAAGATAACCATCGTATTATCTGCAATACCTAATTCGTCGATTTTATCCAAGACGACACCAACCTGCTGATCTAGTGCCTCTGCGGTTTCAGCGTAATCTTTTATTTTGTCTTCAATCGTGGTGAACATCGTATGTTTAAACATTGAATCCGTCATTGATGCCCATGACGTAGAACCTTTAGGCAAGGTTATTTTTTGGTCTTTATGTCGGCCTTTCGCTTCCTCATCTGGCGTCATTGGTAAATGAACGGCTTTATGAGAAAGATAGATAGAGAAAGGTTTTCCTGCTTCTACGCTGTTTTCCATGAATTTATTGTTCATCAGCGTCAGTTCATCGGTGATATAGCCGCTCATCTCAACATCGGCCATCGGTGACACACCAAAATCAAGCTCTTTACCGTTCGCCACATAAGGGGTTCCGTAATAAGCGCCTTGACCGTGCATCCATTCAAAAGAGATATATTCATCTAAACCACGGAGTGCTGGAAGACCACCTGGCATGTGCCACTTACCGATAAAAGCGGTTTGGTAGCCCGCTTTTTTAAGGTATTCAAAGTAGGTAACGTTGTTGTTATCCCACTTGGTAAAGTTATTTTGAACCCCATGCTGCTGAGGGTTAAGGCCGGTTATCATGCTGGCTCTAGAAGGGCTACTTAGAGAAGAAGTAACAAAAGCATTGTCAAAGGAAACCCCCTCAGTCATGAGGCGGTCAATATTTGGCGTGTTAATAAACTCATGTCCTTTCCCACTAAGAAAGTCATGGCGATAATCATCCGCTAAAATATAGACGATATTGGGTTGGGCATTTTGCGCTTCTATTGCCGTCACTGGGGCGTTATTTTGTGCCATTGATGACATCGGCGACAGAGCAAAGCTAGTAGCTAAAGCGATTAGTGATTTGTTCATAAGGAAACTTCTGGTCTTCTTTAATGATGTAAATAAAAGGTATTTTTACTTAGAAAAACGAGTGGCGAGGCCAACAATTTTTCCTAACAGTTTATCTTGAGATGTCGCGTTCATCGCTTTAATAATAAAATCTAAGGACTTCTCATCCATTGCGTCCTCTTCTCCGGCAAACAGAGACAGGTTACGAAGCGGAAGATCTCGAATCATACTGATCAATGCTTTTTCACAAAGCACGTCTCCGGCTTCTTCTGGATTAACCGCATTCATTATTTTGTTGTAAAGAAGACGGCCAGTAGGGTGAGTCTCTAAATCAGAAACGGTTGTATTTCTATTCACTTTTTGGCCTTTAGAAAAGACTTCACGACCAACATAGGTTCTTTGATCGGTGGCACGCACATTCGATTCAAATGATTCAATGTGAACCGTTGAGCTACATTGAATATCTTCACAAGATTTTCCGATTTCAATCGTGAATTCACCGGTATTTACTGACCAATCTTGAATTTCAGTATTGAAGAAAGCGAAGCATCTGCGGTCTAAAGAGAACGTGACTGTTTTTGACTCACCAGCTTTCAAGAAAACCTTATCAAATCGTTTAAGCTCACGAACTGGGCGGGTAAGTAGTGGGTTATTCTCATTAACATAAAGCTGAATCACTTCCTTTCCGTCAACCAAACCTGTGTTATGAATAACAACCGAAACACGCGCTTCCTCTTTACCTATCACATCAACGGTTAGGTCACTGTAGTCAAAATTCGTATAACTTAGCCCAAAACCAAATGGAAATTGAACGGTATTTCGTTCTTTTTGATGAGCTCGATAGCCGATAAAAATGCCTTCTTCATAAACGACTTCATGATTTGTACCTGGAAAGTTTCCAGCTGCAGGATCTTGAGATTCGTTCAAGATAAATGTTTCAGCGAGTCGGCCACTAGGGTTTGCTTTTCCGCTCAGGATATTCACCATCGCTTCTGCGCCAGATTCCCCACTTAGCCACCCTTCTACAATTGCTGGGCATTCATCTTTGAAAGGAATTTTTATTGCGGAACCATTACTTAAAACCATCACGACGTTTTTATTATGCTTCATGACTTCTTCGATAAGAGCAATGTGATTTGTAGGTAGGTTTAAGTGATCTCTATCGAGACCTTCTGACTCATAATCATCAGTTAAGCCAACAGAAAGGACGACCACATCAGATGATTTAGCAACCTCAATGGCTTGGTTCATTAATGTCTGGCTAGGTACATCAGTCGAAACATCATAGCCTTGTGCAAAAGTAACCTGTTTCGCGCCAAAGGTTTCCACGAAAGATTCAAGTAGAGTTGTCACCTTATAAGAATTGACTCGAGAGCTACCGCTTCCTTGGTAACGAGGAGTCACCGCAAAGCCACCAATAAGACCAATTGATTGATATTTATCCGCTGTAATTGGAAGAAGGCTGTTGTCGTTTTTAAGAAGTACGATAGCCTCTTCTGCAACTTCTCTTGCAAGATGATGAGCTTGATCGATATCAAATGTATCTGGTGTTATCTCATTGCCTCGAGAAGTTAGGTAGACTAAATTTGTTGCAGCAACATTGATTTGTTCTTCGGTAATCAGGTTGTCTGCTAGTGCTTTTTTGACGTTATCAACACCCACTTCACGACTTGTTGGCATCTCAAGATCCATACCGTTAGCAATAGCTTTGTAAAGGTGATCCACCGCGCCCCAGTCACTAACAACCAGCCCATCAAACCCCCATTCATCACGAAGGATCTCATTAAGTAAGCGATTGTTTTCAGAAGCGTAGATACCGTTGATTCGGTTGTACGCACTCATGATCGTCCACGGGTTCGATTCTTTTACTGGAATTTCAAATGCAGTAAGGTAGATTTCACGAAGAGTTCGCTCATCAACTACAGCATTTACAACCATACGCAGCTCTTCTTGGTTGTTTACAGCAAAGTGTTTAACGCTACACGCCACACCTTGAGACTGAATACCTTTGATCATGGCGCTCGTAATTTTACCGGCAAGAAGTGGGTCTTCTGAGAAGTATTCGAAGTTACGGCCACATAAAGGTGAACGTTTTATATTATTACCAGGGCCAAGAAGAACTTTTACCTCTTCATCGGCAGAATTACTGCCTAGGCTACGTCCCATACGCTCAACTAATTCTTCGTTGAAGGTACAGGCCACAGCAGAAGCAGTAGGGAAACAAACAGAAACGATCGATTCATTTAATCCAAGATGATCGGACTCTTCACCTTGCTTACGTAGTCCATGAGGGCCATCTGACAACATAATGCTATTAAGACCAACTCTATCTATACTTTTTGTTCTCCAAAAATCCTTACCGGTAAGAAGTGATATTTTTTCATCTAATGTTAATTGACTAACAATTCTTTCAGCTTGTTCTCTCATCTTGCATCCAAATAAATTATAAATAACTGCTTAAATCATCATCTTTTATTTATATCGATACAATTATGATATTTATTAAATCGCCTCTTTGATGTGTTTTATGAGACAGCAGTAAGTTATTTAATTTAGTGGCTTGGCTTTGTTGCGTAATGCAGTTTAGAGAAAGAATCGCCCCAACTTGTATGTTTTCTATCAGCACGCCAAGTTTTAGGCGTACCCAGTCCAGTAAGCTTGTTCAGTGCTTTGGGCATGGCGTAAGTTTTCCCACATGCATTGTAATTTCTTAAACTTAAGCAATCTCCAAGCAACTGTTTAACTCGATACATTGAAGTTTCTGAGAGGGGGGGGTAGCCATATCGCTGCTTTCACTTATCAATTTGACGCCACTAGGGATGGTAAGTGCCTTGTAGAAAGCTGACAAAAGCTTTTGCTGCGGTTGAAAGGTAGTGGCTCGACTTCCAACCAATTCCGAGCTGCAAGGGAATGGGTGGTTCAAACGGAATCGCTTTAAGTTGTGGATCATCGGCAACCAATATTGGTAGGCAAGTGCCAATGCCTATTTCGCGTCTAACCATTGATTTCAGCAGCTCTGGTAGGTTGGTTTCAAAGTGAATATTGGGTTTTAATTTATGCTGTTGGCAGTAAGCATTAACTGTTTCTCGTAAGAAGTAGCCATTCTTGAATAGCACTAATGGTTGTTGACAGAATTCGTCTAAGCTAATGCTTTTTCGATCCGCGAATGGATGTTCTACAGGTACACAGGCGGCGATTTGATCGCAGGCGAGTAATGTTTGGCGGATCTGCTCATGTTCTCGGTCACCACGGATCAAGGCGAGATCGAGTTCCCCATTCACCAGCATCTGCGCTAAAGTCGCAGTACCCGCTTCTTGAATATTGATCTGAATACCCGGGTAAGATTTTTTGAATTGTTCTAGTGCATCAGGTAAAAAATACGAAGCCAGCATGGCGGGTGCGCCAAAATTAATCACCCCGCTGGTGAGCCCTTTTAGCTCTTGCAGCTCTTTTTCTGCTTGTTCTACATCTTCCAAAATTATTTTTGTATGGCGCAGTAATACTTGCCCTTCCGCCGTTAAGCTCATTTGCCGTTCGGTACGGTTGATCAGTTTTAAGCCCAGTTTTTGTTCTAACTTTTTGATACTGGTACTCAATGCTGATTGGGCAATACCAAGCTGATCTGCGGTTTTAGTAAAGTTTCCCGTTTTGGCTAATTGGTTGAAATAGTGCAGTCGCTTCAAATCCATCTGAATTCTTACCATCTATTTTGTATATGGAAACTATACACTCCATATATTGTTAATACAAACTCGCAATCGTTATAGTTTTGTTAACCAAAGCGGCGGTTAGATTCGCTTGATCTAAACAACATGATGTAGATAGCAGTTTGCTGCTCAGCCAAATAAGGAAGTAACACAATGAATATTGCTAAGGTCTTTAACCAGAACGTAGAAGAACGTTGCGGATTTACTATCTCTTTGCATCCAGAGAGCCCTCGTTTACAAGTGGTTACGCTGACAAAGGAAACGTTGGATAGGTTTTCAGATCTAATTCAAAACTTTAACCTTCAATCTTTAGAGTACAAGCCGTTTCTTCGCTTCGCCGTGGCAGATGCGTTAGATAAAGCGTGTGATTACCAATTGGGTCAGTTCTTGGTGGAAACGATGGAAGATCGTGAAAGAGGCGCTTTTTTACTTGAGCCATCAGAGGAAGCGAAAGCATTGTTTGAAGACAGCGATGAGCAGCGTGATTTCTTTGTTATTCTTTCCACCGCGATCTCTCACCTAATTGGTATTCCAAATTTTGACTCCATGTTTGGTAAATACTACGCGCGCTTTACCGTAAAAAATGAAGACAACAGTGACAGTTATTTACGTCAAGCGCACCGTCGTATGGAGCTGCATAACGATGGCACTTATGTTAATGAACGTACCGACTTCGTACTTATGATGAAGATGGACGAGAAGAACATGCAAATGGGTGACTCGCTTCTTCTTCACGTTGATGACTGGCAAGATTTGGATAAGTTCTACAACCATCCAATGGCGAAGCAAAATATCGTATGGGCCGCGCCACCAAGTAAAAACATCGGCTATACGATTGAGCACCCAGTCTTCTTTGAGGAAGATAAAAACGGTAAACCGCATATGTTATTTATTGACCAATTTGCTCAACCGCAAAACATGCAGCAAGGTATCTACTTGCATCAGATGAGTGAGTCTCTAGAGACGGACAGTAACTGTATTAATGTACGAGTGAACACCGGTAGTATGCTTGTGGTACAAAACCACTGTTGGTTGCACGGTCGTGATAAGTTTGTCGCGCACCAAGATCTTAAGCGTGAACTTTTACGCCAGCGTGGTCACTTCACACGCTAATCTAACGCCCCTCGCATTATTTAATGTGAAAAGGGGCGTATAGTAAAACGGCTTTATTGGAGAAGCCGTTTTGCTATAACTACACACTATAATTAGAATAATGAGAGTGAAGGAGCACCTAATCGTGGAAAAAATGTATGACTACGTAGTGATCGGGGGCGGTATTGTCGGTGTTTCTACAGCCTGGCAGTTACAGAGTCGTTTTCCTGATAAGTCGATATTGTTGATCGAAAAGGAATCAGGATTTTCGCATCATCAAACAGGGCATAACAGTGGGGTTATTCACGCGGGGGTCTACTATGCGCCTGGCAGTTTGAAAGCTGAGTTTTGTAAAGCCGGCGTAGCGGCAACCACAGAGTTTTGTGCTAAGCATGATATCCCGGTCGAGAACTGTGGCAAATTGCTTGTGGCGACGTCGAAAGAAGAGGTCAAACGAATGCAAGCTCTGTATCAGCGCTGCCATGAAAATGGTCTTGATGTGGAGTTGATTGATCAAGAAGAGCTAAAAGTGCGTGAGCCTAATATTGTCGGTTTAGGGGCTATTGCCGTATCAACCACTAGTATCGTCAGCTATCGGCAAGTTACCGAGAAAATGGCGCAAGAATTTGTTGATGCGGGCGGGGTGATTTCACTCGATACTGAAGTAACAGATTTGGCTGAATCGACGGAAAAAGTCACTGTATCGGCCTTGCGCTGTGGTGAATCGGCAGTGTTCGATGGTCAATTTCTCGTGGTCTGTTCAGGCTTAATGGCTGATCGAATGACTCGAATGATGGGGATTGAAACCGACTTTCAAATAATTCCATATCGTGGTGAGTATTATCGTTTACCTGCCAAATATAATAACATCGTTAATCATCTGATTTATCCAATTCCAGATCCTGATTTACCGTTTCTTGGCGTTCACTTAACTCGCATGATTGATGGTTCAGTTACGGTTGGCCCTAACGCAGTTCAGGGCTGGAAGCGTGAAGGGTATGGCAAAATTAACGTTAATCTGCGTGACGTATTAGATATGGTCAGTTTCGTTGGGTTTTGGAAAGTGTCAGCGAAGCACTTGATAACGGGATTAATTGAAACCAAGAATTCTTGGTGGAAACCAGGGTATTTGAAATTAGTTAATAAATATTGCCCAAGCATCAAAGTAGATGATTTACAGCCGTATCCGGCAGGTATCCGTGCTCAAGCGGTTCTAAAAGATGGTTCGCTGGTGCATGATTTTCTATTTGCTGAAAGTGAGCGCAGTTTGCATGTGTGTAATGCACCATCTCCAGCGGCTACATCGGCAATTCCAATCGGTGGATATATTTGCGATAAAATCGTAAAGAAGCAGCAACCCACAATCGCTGAAATGAATACTGCAGAAGTGGCTAACGTCGCTTAGTCTTCATCGCTTAATTTAGTCAATTTAAAGACCTGAATTACCCACTTGCTAGTTGGGTGTTTCAGGTCTTTTTGATCGCGTGTATTGCTTTTTCTCAGCTATTCATTCTGTTTTCGATAATAGTCACGCATGGTTTTTATAAACAGCGAACGTACTTTATTTATCGCGTTGGTCTTTTTAGTTATCGCCATGATCTCCAAATGGTAATAACGGCGTGATGGTGCAATGGCAATTAGCTCACCAGAGTCTACATAAGGTTTGGCGTAATGCTCAGGTAAAAAACCAATAAACCGAGAAGATAGTAGTAAAGTGATGCGTGATTCATAGTTATACGCAGTGGCTTTCAGGTTCATGTTGGCCAAATGACCGTTGATGCGCTCTTGAGTTTTTAGCCCGGCGTAGGCAACGGGAAAACCATCAATAACCTCATCCGTTAATTCAGAGTCTGAAAGCTTTGCTAATGGGTTATCCGTACTCGCATAGAGGTAACAAATATCTGTGTAAATATACTCATATTCCAATCCATCAAGTTCTCGATGTAGGGGAATAAAACCAATATCTGCTTCATCTTGCATTACCATCCTTTCAATTTCAGTCATCCGTGAGACTTCTGCTGTTAGGTAAACCTCTTTGGCGATACTGGAAAAATTACGGATCACCTCCGGCATGCAGGATCTAGGATCCAAGCTTATGTTGTCACTGAATAGAATCGTTAAGCTACCGGATAATTGAATGTCCAAGTGGTTGATAGTATTTCTAAAATCGTCCAGTTCTCCTAGTAATTTAACGGTTGCCTCATACACGACGATGCCTTCTTCTGTTAAAGAAAATCCAGAGCGTCCCCGGCGGCATAGAATCAGATTTATTCGAGATTCAAGGTTGGAAATATGAATACTGATAGTGGAACGACTGATATTGAGTTCGGTTTCAGCAGCAGAGAAACCGCCACAATCTGCGACGACCTTGAATATTTTGAGCTGTTTTATTTCGTAGTCACCAATTTGACCGACAGGCGAAGAATTTTTTGTCATTGTTTTAGGCTCGTAAAACTTCATGTTTACTGAGGAATATTTATTCCCTTGGCGAGTTGTTATAATTTTGTTGTATCCATTGCCGATTATGCGTTATTTGGTTTTTTTAATCTTTGACGTTGTTAATGTTTATAACAGTAGGAATTTAAGTGATGAAAGATTTAGTCTTATCCCGTGGCTTGATCAACGGAGAATGGGTCGAAGCCATTGATGGTAAAAAGGTTAATATAGTGAATCCATCAACAGGCGCTATCATTACTGCCGTACCTGATATGGGTAAGGAAGAATCTGAAGCAGCCGTTATTGCCGCACATACAGCCTTACAAGATTGGCGGACAACCACAGCTAAATACCGCGCGGGTCTAATGAAAAAATGGTTTGATCTGATGGTTGAAAATGCAGATGGACTGGCGAAGTTACTGACGTCTGAGCAAGGTAAACCGTACAAGGAATCCTACGGTGAAGTCATTTATGGCGCATCATTTATTGAATGGTTTGCCGAAGAAGCGAAGCGAATGTATGGAGATGTGATTCCCGCGGCAAATCCGAATAATCGCTACATGACGATTAAGCAACCTGTGGGTGTAGTGACGGCGATTACCCCATGGAATTTCCCTATTGCGATGATTACTCGTAAAGCGGCGCCAGCTTTGGCGGCAGGATGTACAGTGGTGATTAAGCCAGGGGAAGACACACCTCTTTGTGCACTCGCAATGGCGCTGCTGGCAGAAAAAGCGGGAATCCCTAAAGGTGTGATCAACGTAGTGACGACTTCACGTCCCGCCGAAGTGGGTGATGTGTTGTGCCGCCATCCTCTGGTTCGTAAGGTCTCGTTTACTGGTTCAACGCCTGTGGGTAAGCTTATTTTGCGCCAAGCATCTGAGACAGTGAAAAAAGTATCATTGGAGTTAGGTGGAAATGCTCCATTTATCGTTTTTGAAGATGCAGATATCGATAAAGCCGTACAAGGCGCTCTCATTTCCAAGTATCGCAATGCGGGTCAAACCTGTGTTTGCACCAACAGACTTTATATTCATGATGCTATTTATGATCAGTTTTTGGCGAAATACACCCAAGCTGTCAGTAAGTTAGTGATTGGAGATGGTTTGGTAGATGGTACAGAGATTGGCCCTCTTATTAATCAAAAAGCGATTGATAAAGTGGAGCAGTTGGTAAACACCGCCGTTGAGCAAGGCGCAACCCTTACTTTAGGTGGAAACATCTCTGAGGTTGGTCACCAATTTTATCAACCAACAATTTTAACCGACGTGACAGAGGAGATGGATATTGCGCACCAAGAGCTGTTTGGTCCTGTTTCTACCATCTTCCGCTTCAATAATGAAGATGATGTTGTACGCCGTGCCAATGATACCCCATTTGGATTAGCCGCTTATTTTTATACTCAAGATCATGCCCGTGTTTGGCGAATGAGTGAAGCGCTTGAATACGGTATTGTAGGTATTAATGAAGGTATCATCTCAACGGAAGTTGCTCCATTTGGTGGGGTAAAAGAGTCCGGCTGTGGTCGTGAAGGCTCTAAGTATGGCATCGAAGATTACCTAGAAATTAAATACTTATGCCATGGCATATAAACGAAGAGTTTCTCTTTCTGTGACAGTATGGTTTTGACATGTCTTCCCCAAATAGTGAGTCCTTCCAGGTCTTTTGGGTTTCATGCTTTAGCAGCACCAAGTGTGCTGCTTTTTTTCGTCTCAAGTTGAGTGATCTGTAGAAAATAGACAAGTGTTGTTGAAAGGTTGAGCGCAGTAAAACTTTAGGTGGAGAAATGCGAATTTATCAATTGTAATCAAAATGTAACCATCAGTAACACGGTGACAACGAGGAAGTAACAAGTCACTTCAGCACTGTTACTGGCATAGCCAGAGCAAACAGGAATACATCAAGGAGATAATTCATGTTTAACACCCTAAGTAAGCTAAGCAAAAAAAGCCTAACGAAAAAGGTTGCTGCATACGCATTGGCGATTTCGAGCTCTTTTTTTACCGTATCTCAGGCTTTCGCTGCTGAGCATAACTGGCGTTTTGTAAACTTATACTCACGCGGTACAGCCTATGGTGAAGTGTATAAAAACTTTGCTGATAATATTGTAGCAATGTCGAATGGTCGTATTTCTGTTCAAGTAATGTATGCCGGTGAAGGTGTTGGTCAAACGGGAGTACTTGGTTCGGTTAAATCAGGATTAATGACGATGGGGGCTCCTTTCCAACCGATGCATGCGGGTGAATTCCCTGCGGGTGTCGTTGAAGTTGGTTTACCAGGTATGACGGATGATGTGGGCGAGCTAAGCGCATTGTTCCATGAAAAAGGTTGGGGTGAAGTATTAGAGGAAGCTTACGACAAGCAAAACCTTGTTTGGCTAGAACCATATATCCAGTTACCAGTTTATGTTTTAACCAAAGAACCGATTAATTCAATTAAAGATTTCGAAGGTCTGAAGATTCGCGCTCCGGGTGCTTACGGTAAGTTCTTACGTAACTTAGGTGCATCTCCAGCATCACTATCATGGAGTGAAATCTACACCAGCTTAGCGACTGGTGTTATCGATGGCTCTATCGGCAGCAACATCATTGACCACCGTGACGGTAACCACGTAGAAGTGGCGAAGTACATGTACCGTTTGCCAATTGCCGGCGCTCAAGCATTGCCAATCGTCGTCAATAAGAGTGCGTGGAACAAGCTACCAGAAGATCTACAAGCCATTGTACGTGCAGCAAGTGCGGTTCATGCTCGTGAGCAGATGACAAAGTCACGTCTATGGGAATCTCAAGCGATTGCTGATATGGAATCGAAAGGTATGAAATGGAGCCCAGAGCCAAGCGCTGAAGATGTCGTTAAATGGAATGGCGCTGCGGATTCTCTATGGACGGAATACGCTGACGCAGACAAATACAGCAAACGCCTAATTAAGATTGTACAAAACACCCAGTAATCATTTTAAAGACGGGCGATTTAGCCTAGTTCAAATCAAAGTTTAGATTTTGAATGCGTTTTTAAATCGCAAACCAGAGAGGGGGTAGTCCCCCCTTTCTTTTTATGCTGGCAGGGATGATGTGTATGTTGAGACAAATATTAACGGCTTATTGTCGAGGAATTAATCGCTTCGTGTATTGGATTGGCTTTTCTGCTTCGATGCTAATGCCGCTCCTTGCAGCCACCGTCGCTTTTGAAGTTTTTTCTCGTTATGTGCTTGGAGAACCGACTATCTGGGCTTATGACGTATCGCTGTTCTTATTTGGTTATATCGCCGCACTTGGTGGCGCATTAGCGCAGCAAAACAAAGCGCATATTAACGTTGATGTGCTTTACCTTTCAGTGTC
The DNA here is from genome assembly GCF_024347395.1 of Vibrio cortegadensis. Classification (NCBI taxonomy): domain Bacteria; kingdom Pseudomonadati; phylum Pseudomonadota; class Gammaproteobacteria; order Vibrionales; family Vibrionaceae; genus Vibrio; species Vibrio cortegadensis. The sequence goes on along the minus strand of NZ_AP025474.1, from coordinate 59,194 downwards.
AATACGGGTGCGCTCCTTGTTTAACCTTTTTACATATTCGTTGGCTATTTTTTTCCTTTCGGTGGTATTGATGATGTCATTCGGAAAGTTTGAAGAAGCACTTGAGTTTAATTACCGACGTCAATCTGAATGGGCACCATCCATGGCGCATTTCTGGGTGATGATGATGGTCGCTTCAGGCTCGTTTATCGTCCAATTTACCAGCGATATGGTACAAGATATCTACTACCTATTAACGGGTAAGACACTCATAGAACAAGAACCAGAAGAGAGTGAACAACAAGACACACTGATCGAACAAGCGGGGGATGTATGAGTATTGAAGTTCTAACGTTGTTATTGATCGGCTGTATTTTATTTAGCTTTGCCTTAGGTGCTCCAGTTGGACTCGCTTTGGGTGGCATTGCTATGGGTATGGGGTATCTAACCTGGGGAGAAGGCATCTTTAACCTAGTCCCAACCACCATTGAGAGTAACTTTTTTAGTTTTATTTTGTTAGCGATCCCTTTGTACATTTATATGGGGCAGTTACTGACTCGTTCAGGTATTGGGGATGCGATGTTCAACGCCAGCCAAATGGTGATTGGGCGCTTGAGAGGCTCACTCGCGATCAGCGTGATTGGCGTCTGTTCTATGATTGGCGCAATGGTTGGCATTATTGGTGCGGGTATTATGACTTCTGGCAGTATCGCGCTTAAGCCAATGCTTGAACGTGGTTATGATAAGCGTCTGGCGCTCGGCGTTATAATGGCAGGTGGCGGCTTAGGTATTCTGATCCCACCAAGCATTCCAATGATCATGTACGCGGCAACGACGCAGAACTCGGTAGGTCGCATGTTTTTGGCTGCGATTATCCCTGCACTCATCTCTATTACGCTGCTAATCAGCTATGTGATCATCAGTTGTAAATTGAACCCAGAGAGAGCGCCACTCGGGACTGGCAGTGAAAGTAAAATGACGGGTAAAGAAAAGGTGAGAACCGCGCGTGACGGGTTATTTTCTTTACTGCTGATCGTTGCCGTATTAGGCAGCATTATTACCGGGATCGCCACGCCAACAGAGTCGGGAGCGATTGGCGTTGTTGGAGCACTTTTTCTTGCGATTATCTTTAAGCGTTTTCGTTTTGAAATGTTCAAATCATCGGGTTTTGAAACGGCAATGCTTGTTAGTGTGTCAATGTGGATCATTCTTGGCGCTTCACTGTTTAGTAATTTCCACATGCTCAGTGGCGTGCAAAACATGGTGGCACAGCTTACGCAAGATCTTGGGTTACCGCCTCTTGGTGTGATTATCTTGCTGCAAGTCATCATGTTGCTACTCGGGTTCATTATCGATGAACTGATCATCGTGTTGATGTGTGCACCGCTGTTTACGCCAATTGTTGTATCGCTCGGCTATGACCCCATTTGGTTCGGTATTTTGATGATATTGAATATTGAGATTGCGGTACAAACTCCACCTTATGGTTTTGCCTTGTTCTATTTGAAAGGGATAGCACCGCCGGGTGTCAGTATGATGGATATCTACCGCTCCATTTTGCCGTTCATCTTACTCAAGTTGTGCGTGCTGGTGACGTGTATGTTGTTCCCAGAAGTCGTGATGTGGCTACCTAATAAAGTGATGGGAGTGAATTGATATGAGTTTACAACGTATCTTAATGCCCGTTGATCTCGCCTACCCAGAGGTAGTGAAAAGAGAAGTTAACTTGGCGCTTAAATTGATCGCTGAAGATGGGGTCATTGACATGCTTTATGTCGATGAAGCTCGTGTTCATCGCCGAACGGTGCCCACAGCATCGGGCAACGTTTTTTCAACGCAGCATCAAAGTGCGTTTGATAGCGTGCAGACGATGTTAGAACAATTGGTACCGAAGCCCCATCTAGGTAAGAGTATTGTGCGTTGCGGAGTGGTTTTTGATGAAGTTGTGTTACAGGCAAAGAAATCAAATTCAGATGCAATAGTCATGGCATCTTCAAGACCTAGACTACGCTCATATCTGCTTGGTTCCAACGCAGCAAAAATTGTACGACATTCACATTGCTCAGTGTTTGTTGTGAAGTAAAGCAGTAGCGATTCAACTAAGTTGATAGTTCGTAGTAAGAATCGCGATAGAACCGGTAAGTAAGTGCCTAAATAGAAAGAGGCATCTAGCTCGTATTAGTAAAAGCAACAAACTCAAGGAAATGATGATGACCAACCAACAATTGCACCAAAGAAGAAGCCAAGTCATTGCTCAAGGCATGGGCGCTCTTTATCCCCTTTATGTTGAAAAAGCAGAAAACGCACATGTGTGGGACGTAGAAGGGAATAAATATATCGACTTTGCCGCGGGCATTGCCGTCACCAATACGGGTCATTCAAATAAACGTATTAGTGAAGCGGTGAAAGCACAGTTAGATAACTTCTCTCATACGTGTGCGTTGGTTACTCCATATGCCTCATTTATTGAGTTGGCAGAGAAATTAACGCAAGTTGCACCGGGAGAAAGCGATAAAAAAGCGGTTTTCTTAACTACGGGTGCAGAAGCTGTTGAAAACGCAATTAAAATTGCCCGCGCGCGCACAGGGCGTAGTGGTGCAATTGCATTTAAAGGCGGGTTTCATGGCCGTACTAATTTAACTATGGGATTAACAGGGAAAGTAGCAGCATATAAAGCAAATTTTGGTCCTTTCCCAAGTGAAATCTACCATGCTCCTTATCCTAATGAGTTTCATGGCATTAGTGTTGAGCAAAGCCTACAAGCGTTGGAAGATTTATTTGCTTGTGATATCGAACCTTCGCGCGTTGCCGCGATCATCTTTGAACCTGTTCAAGGTGAGGGGGGCTTTTATCAAGCGCCAGTGAAATTTGCTCAAGGTCTACGTGAAATCTGTGATAAACACGGAATTATGTTGATTGCTGATGAAATTCAAACAGGTTTTGCACGTACTGGTAAAATGTTTGCTACTGAATATTTGAATATTGAGCCGGATATGATCACCATGGCAAAAGGTATTGCCGGTGGCTTCCCTATTTCTGCGGTTGTGGGGAAATCAGAGGTAATGGATTCTGCTACTGCGGGGGGATTAGGAGGCACTTATGCCGGATCCCCACTTGCGTGTGTGGCAGGTTTAGAAGTACTGAAAATTATTGAAGAAGAAGATTTGTGCGCCAAAGCAATGGGTATTGGTGAGGTTGTTTACTCTCGTATGACGAAACTACAGCAATCAGTACCAGAGATTGGTGAAGTTCGTACTACTGGTGCGATGATGGCTATCGAATTTACTGATCCGGATTCCGGTCAGCCTTTGCAAGAACTGACTAAAACCATTATTAGCAAGGCGCAAGAAAACGGCCTAATTCTGCTTTCTTGTGGTGTTAAAGGCAACGTAATTCGTTTGCTTCCAGCATTGACGATTGAGCAAGAAGTGCTTAGTGAAGGTTTAGATAAACTAGAGAAAATAATCATAGAAGTGGTGTGATTTAATCCACTATCAAGGGTTGTTAATAAGGACCAAGTGTTATCACTCGGTCCTTTTTGTTAGTGCTAGCGTATCAGGGCCAACTTCAGGCCTCAAAATCCCAAAGTTTCGATAAATTTATGGGGCTGTTCTGTTGAAAAGTCGTCGAATGGTTTGTGATATATGTAGGCTTATATTTACAGCTATATCCAGCATGTGTTGCAAGTAGCTTTCTTGCTTTTTCTGCTGAAGAAAAATTTAAGCAAGGCATGCTAGGAAAAGGCTGGTTAAAAGCGATGATTTCGTTACCAGGTTGATTAATTAAATGAGTATCTCTTTTAGTACTAATGGTCTAGATAAAGGCAATTATGGTAACTCAACGTTTGTGATTGAAGTGAGTGGTAAGCACATTATCCCTGAAGGCAAAGTTAGAGAGATAAAATCGCGATCGAATGCTAGCTAAATCCTAGAGATCTATCATGATACAAGATAACTGATAAGCGGGCTAAACGTTACATGATTGCTATCGTAGAATTCATCAGATATCAAATGCTAAAATCTGAATCTGAATCTGAAAGAAACGAATTTAATGAAGTGGTGCTGTTTAGCTTAAATGAAATTGGCCAAATAAAAGGTCGGTTCAAATTTTCTCAATGGCCGAAGCTGCTGACTAATTCAGCTTGTGGTTAATCTCCATATAAATGTAAAAGTAGTTTTGTCTACACATCGTTAGTTACGACACTTTAGCTGCCCATACTTAACAGGGATTTTGGTAACGAGTATTCTGACTTCCGTGCTAGCACATGCATTCAGAACAGAAGGGCTTTAAATGATGAGGTTTTTTATTTCCTTATAGTTTTGGGGGTTAATAATTTGTTTTTTTACTCTTACACTTGAGTTCGTTTAAGTTTAAAAGCCTTATAAAAATAGCTAATTATAAATTCATTAGTGTGTATCCTTTACATGTATCACTGCTATTGTTTATGTAAGAGTGGCGATTGATATGCATGAATAAGAAATGCATAAAGCAACAAAAGTAGTGTGTGAAAATTATCACGTTTCGATCATCATGCAACGTCTTTAGAAGAATATATATCTTATCGTTATATATTCTTTATATATCTATATAGGCTTTATACGCTGGGGGATAGCACTGATTTATCATGTTGAATTGACGATTAAAACTCACTCTAAACTTGCAAAAACACACTGTTTTATTAGGTGTCTAACCACTAGCTCTGGTTGTTTTTTGTACACTTGCGCTACTAGCGCAAGTCAAAAGTGAGAATCTTGCGCTAGTAGCGCAAGTTAAAGTCAAATTTTGTGGGAATTCTTGCGCTATTAGCGCAATTTTGTCCGTTAAGTAAAACTTGCGCTACTAGCGCAAGTCGAAAATGAAAATCTTGCGTCAGTAGCGCAAGTGGTAAGTTCAATTTAGTGGAAATTCTTGCGCTAGTAGCGCAAGAGAAAAAGGGGAGAGTGTTATTGTGATTTTTGATAATTGTGAATTAAAATCCTTATTTTATGTATTTTAATTCACCTTTAATGGTTGAATGTTTATGATGTTCAAAATATTTCATCGTAATTTGTGAGTGTAGTTCGAAGTTTTGAGGACTTAATATGTATTGCTTTCAGCAAACAATGTGACAAATTTAGTATCTTATTTATTTGGTAGTACTAACTTTACGAGGCGCTACCTGTGGCGCTATCTTGCTTCATTGTTAGAATACTACTTGTACACAAAAATTTGCTGTTGTTGTGTACATAAAATTTGTAGTGAATTGACGTTTGAATTCAGGGCTAATTCTATGATTAATGCCTTCCCATGTTTTAGTAAACCGACATAACTCTGCATGATTAATATTACTTTCTAGACACTATTTACTGTCTTCTTTTGATGATTACGACGACGTGGTTCTGAAACTTTTACCCACATGATAGAGGTATAGTTAAGGGGTGGTTTGTCTTAAGGTTTGAGTCTGTTTATTCTGATTTTTGCTGGCTAGATTGTCGAAGAAATAGTTTGAAAAATTACGCCTAAAGGAGTACTAGTGTTTCGTAAAAAATCTCCACAAAATAAAAATGATTTGACGACCAATTTTGTATTTTAATATATGTTTGTTTATTCATTAAATGCACACGTAAATAATGATTGTGGTTTCGGCTTTTATTGAGAATTACAGTCATTTTTCGATGCAAAAAAGAGGTTCAACTAGCCTCAATGTATTGTAATGTTCGTTATTCACTTCGGAAAGAAAAAACGAATATATGAAAAAATTGAGGCAATATTAATTGAGTTTAGTTCTACGTTGCGGCCCATAAAAACGCTAAGTAATTTTCGCTAGTTGCTAGTTGCTAGATTTAATTCTTAGACCGTTGTAGTACTTATCTTTCATCTTCAATGCTACGTTCACTAGGTAAATTAGAACAGGTACTTCAATCAGTGGGCCGATCACGCCAGCGAAAGCTTGGTCTGAGTTAATTCCAAATACAGCGATAGATACAGCAATCGCCAATTCAAAATTATTACCTGTTGCTGTGAACGCAATCGAGGCGTTTTTGTCGTAATCGATACCTATCTGCTTACCAATAAAGAAGCTGATGAAGAACATCAACGTGAAGTAGATAATTAGTGGAATGGCGATCAATAGTACATCCATTGGGAGTTCGAAGATCATTTCGCCCTTTAAACTAAACATCAAAATAATTGTTGCTAGTAGCGCAACCAAAGTGAGCGGTGAAATGCGCGGAATGAATACGTCTGTGTACCATTGTTCGCCTTTCATCGATACCAAGATCTTACGACTCAAGAAGCCTGCTAAAAATGGTATGCCTAAATAAATTAATACGCTATATGCTATATCAATCATCGAGATATCAACCATCATTCCTTCGTAACCAAATACTGGAGGTAGGATACTGATGAATAACCAAGCCATGAAGCTGTACCCCACAACTTGGAATGCGCTGTTCAATGCAACTAGAGCTGCTCCGTATTCTTTGTTACCACCGCCAATGTCATTCCAAACTAGAACCATAGCAACACAACGAGCAAGACCGATCATAATAACGCCTACCATGTAGCCAGGATGATCGCCTAAAAAGGTGATAGCTAAAATGAACATTAATACAGGGCCAACTAGCCAATTCATGACTAAAGATAGCTTGATCGCTTTTTTATCCTTCACCACAGCGCCTAATAGGCTGTAGTTAACTTTAGCTAAAGGTGGGTACATCATCAGAATCAGCCCAATTGCTAAAGGAACATTGGTGTTTCCCACCGACATTACTTCATTCCACTGCTCGATTTGTGGAAATATGATACCAAGCAATATCCCTATGCCCATGGCGATAAAAATCCACAATGTTAAGTAGCGATCTAGAAAGCCTAATTTTGATGTCATAATATTTTCTCTTTAATAATTATCGTTAATCGTCGAAATGCGATTAAAGGTAAAGTAATTTTATATGAGGGTCAATATTAACTTTCACATTATCGTTTTGTTCTATGAGGGGGGAAGCGGATGATTAGTGTCTCACTAAACCTTGAGTTTTAACGAAAAGCCACAGTGAATACTGTGGCTTTTGAATAAAGTTGAGGAGTATTTGTTGCTAAATACTAGCTAGAATGATGCAAGCCGTTCCAAACAACGTCACGGTAGCGAGGTTGGTTGGTATCACCTTCAGTGCTAAATAGCATGATGGTTGCATCTTCATTTAGGCCTAGCTCGTCACGAGTTGCTTGGTCTGCACCTTCACGACATAACGTGTAAAGTAAGCCAAGAGTGATCGCGCCAGATTCGCCACTGATCACTTGCGCATCACCGCTAAGTGGGTTGCCAAGGATACGCATACCCGTTGCTGAGATATTGTCGTCAACCGAAACAAAGTGATTGCTGCAATCTCGTAATACTGGCCACGTTACTGGGTTTGGTTCACCACATGCAAGACCAGCCATAATCGAGTTCAACTCACCAGTTACGTTTACCATTTCACCTTTTTCACCTGAGCGGAAAATACAATCGGCAGCAGATGGCTCAGCAATGATGGTTTCAAAAGTATTCGGTCCTAACTTGTCTGCAAGATAGCCTAAGACTCCTCCAGCCATAGCGCCAACCCCTGCTTGTAAAAGAACATGAGTTGGAGCGTTGAATTCTAATGCTTGAGCTTGTTCAATAGCTTCATCTGCCATAGTCATGTAGCCCTGAGAAATCCATGTAGGGATTTCTTCATAGCCCTCCCATGCAGTATCTTGTACTAGCATCCAGCCCTTGTCTTGCGCAGTTTGGTTCGCCATACGCACCGTGTCGTCGTAATTAACCTCTGTTACTATGCATTCAGCGCCTAAGCCTTTAATGCGATTCACACTTGCTTGAGATGAACCTTTAGGCATGTAAACCACGGCTTTCTGTCCCATTTCGCGCGCTGCCCAAGCAACACCTGTACCATGATTTCCTGCGGTTGCCGTAGTGAAAACAAGTGGTTCGTCTAGTTTTGAAGCTACTGTCTTGAGGTTGATTTCAGAGATATCAATGCCAAGGTGTTTTGCCAATTGACGACCGAGAGCGTAAGAACCACCGAGTACTTTGAATGCATTCAAACCAAAGCGTTTTGATTCGTCTTTAACTAGAATCGCCTTAACACCAAGCAGCTTAGCAAGATGTGGAAGAGACACGAGTGGAGTGGGTTGATAGCCTTCGATCTGGCTGTGAAACTCACGTGCTTGTTGCGCTTGATAAGCGGTAAATAGTTCGCAGACTTGACCAGTGTAGAATGAATTTTTTGATAGTTTTAACATAGGGCACACTTAGATTCAGGCAAAGGAATGGAAGGTCATTAATGGGTACTCAATGACCTATTTAGTCGTTTGTAGTACAAACAGTATTACTTTTAATACAGCGTTATTATTTGATGTAAGCGATCGCTTCAACTTCAACTAATGCGTCTTTTGGTAAACGAGCTGCTTCAACACATGAGCGTGCTGGCGCGTTATCTGTTCCGAATACTTCTGTGTAAACTTCATTAAATGCAACGAAATTTTCCATATCAGATAGGAAACATGTGGTTTTAATTACAGTGTCGAGTGAACCACCACTCTGTTCCAATACTGCCTTTAGGTTTTCTAGTGACATGCGAGCTTGCTCTTTAATGCCACCTTCAACAAACGCCATTGTTTTTGCATCTAGCGGTAGTTGACCTGAAGTAAAGATGAGATCTTTGAATGACATACCTTGAGAGTATGGGCCGATTGCTGCGGGTGCTAGATCTGTATGGATTTTAGTTTTCATTACGCTTCTCTTTATATGATTTTATGCTCTGAACTCGCGGATGTATTTGTACACAGCATGGCGAGTAATTCCAAGACGCTCAGATACGAATGCTGTCGCCTCTTTTAACTCGAAAATACCATTCTCAAGCAATCGCTTGGTGATGGCTTTGTTTCGACCTTTTAAGTTGACTGATTCATTGTTATCGACTTCAAAAATAGCGTGCTCAAGCGCTTGCTCAATCACTTCTGTAGTTGAAGCTCCAAAGTTTTCATGCACACCTACTGGAGCATGAGTCATGTCCGGCATTAAAGTCTTTATGATCTCTGGAAACGGGTGAGATAAGTTCATGTTGATACAGAACAACCCGATCGGTTTACCATTTTCTCCAGCCAGCACACAGGTCGTTGATTTTAGTAATGAGCCATCTTTACTGGTCGTGAAGTAACTTTTTGGCGTGACCTCTCCTGTACTCTCAAATACGCTCAACATCTTCAAACCCAGATCGGTAATCGGAGACCCCACTTCTCGTCCTGTATGATGACCGTTCACTATCTTCACCACCGACTTTTCAAAACTCTCGAATGAATGGATCACTACTTCACAATGCGGACCAATAAAGTCAGCAATAGTTTCGGCTAAGCGAAAGTTCAGTTCGAGATGTTCTCTGTCGCTGTCGGTGAATTCTACGTTAAACGATTTATATGCTGATGCATTCATTTTAGACCACTGTAGTTAACTTTAAGTGCCTTTCATTATCATTGGTTATTCGATAAATTTCAAGATTTCAATCAACTTTATGTAACTATAAAACTATATATTATTTTTTCATGCAAGATTAAAGTTACAAATAAGTACCCAAAAGTGATCGAAATCAATGTGAGCATTAGTTTAATACAACTTGTGGTCACTATAGTTAACTGTAAGACCTTGGTCACATTATTTGACTGAAATGTCAGTAATATGTTCAACGTAACGTAAACAAAGTTGAACTATAGGGTTGGTTAGCATTTACTGACCCACAATAATAATTAGAGGTCCCAATGACTAACTATCTGAACCGCGGCTTTGAACAAGCTGAGTTTGAAAACAGAACATCACGTGCCCAAAAAGTTATGCATGAGCAGAAATTAGATGCAATGATTTTTACGACAGAGCCAAACGTTCGCTACTTTACTGGTTTCCATACTCAGTTTTGGCATAGCCCAACTCGACCATGGTTTGTGGTTATTCCAGCTGAAGGTAAACCTATCGCTATAGTTCCTGAAATCGGTGCTAGCGGTATGGCCGGAACATGGGTCGATAACATTATTACTTGGCCTTCTCCTCGTCCTGAAGATGATGGTATTAGCTTAGTTGCTAGCGCATTGAACTCCCTGCCTTGTCGTCATGGCCGAGTAGGCGCAACGTTGGGCATTGAGTCTCACCTACGTATGCCTGTGAACAACTACCTCAAGTTAACCACTATGGTTAAGAAAGACTTTGTTGATGTGTCTTTAGCAATGCATGAGCTACGTCAGATCAAATCACAAGCTGAAATCGAAAAAACGCGTGAAATCTGCCGCATTACCAATGTTGGCTTTAGCAAAATCCCTCAATACGCCAAAGCCGGTATGACAGAACGTGAAATCTGTAAACAATTCCGTATCGATATGTTGTTAGAAGGGGCTGATGAGTGCCCTTACATCATCGCGGGTTCAGGGCCTGACGGTTACGACAGCATCATCATGGGCCCAACCGACCGCATCATCGAGCCGGGAGATGTCTTGATCATCGATACCGGTGCCGTGCGTGATGGTTACTTCTCTGATTTCGATCGCAACTGGGCATTTGGTCATGCAAGTGATGAAACGAAAGCGGCATACCGCGCGACTTACGAAGCTACGACAAAAGGTTTCGAAGCGGCTAAACCAGGAGCGACAACAACTGATATTTATAATGCAATGTGGGGCGTATTAGAAGCAAACGGAGCTTTAGGTAACGATGTCGGTCGTCTTGGGCATGGCTTGGGTATGGAACTGACAGAGCGTCCATCTAACACCGCTACCGATAATACAATACTTAAGCCTGGCATGGTGATGACGTTAGAACCGGGCATGGTTTACGCGCCGGGTAAATCAATGGTCCATGAAGAGAACATTGTGATCACGGAAGATGGTGCTGAATGGTTAAGTGAACGTGCAGAACCAGAACTCATTGTAATTAAATAATTTTCAGGAGAACTGATAATGTCAGCGAATCAACCACAATTAAAACAAGGCAAAATGCTATTTACTAGTACTATCTGCTTTATCTTAACTATCGTAGCTGCTGGGATATTATTTCCAGAGCAGTTGTACAACGTAGGTATTGGAACCATGACTTATCTGACTGATACATTTGGTTGGATATACATGGCAGGCTCATTTTCCTACGTCATGATTATGTTTTTCTTTGCATTTAGTAAGTACGGTAATATCAAGTTTGGGCCAGATGATGCTAAACCAGAGTTTAGTACTTTCTCTTGGATTGGGATGTTGTTCTCAGCGGGTATGGGGACAGTAATGCTCTATTGGGGTGTTGCAGAGCCTGTTTATCACTATATGAACCCACTTTCTACTACAGGTATTGATCCACAAACTGCAGCCGCCGCGGAATTTGCAATGAAGCAAAGCTTTATTCACCAAGGGATTCAAGCTTGGGCTGCATTCTCTGTTGTTGGCCTTGTTCTTGGCTACTTGATGTTCCGTAAGAATGAGAGTGGCCTAATCAGTAATATCCTTATTCCTTGGGGGCGAGGGAAGGCAAACGGCAGCCTAGGGAAAATTGTAAACCTGATCTGTGTGTTTGGTGCTATTGCTGGTATTTCCACTTCTCTTGGGCAAACCGGTTTGTCGTTAGGTATTAGTTTCTCATACCTGTTCGGTACACCTGATGCTCCATGGGTTACTTTCTTGCTAGTGGGTGTGGTGGCATTTATTACAATCATATGCACAACAACTGGCTTGGAAAAAGGAATTAAGCTTTTATCTGACTATAATGCTTATTTATTAGTCGGCCTGATTGTTCTTGTCGCTATTGTTGGTCCTACGACCACTATGATTAATGTGTACTTTGATGCAATCGGTAATTATATGAATGATTTCTTCAAAGATGCGCTGATGTTACCAACATTTGCAGCAGAAGAAGAAGCTGGTTGGATTCGTGGCTGGCCTATCTACTACTATGCTTGGGCTATTGCTTGGGCACCATTTGTAGGTCCGTTTATTGCTCGTGTATCAAAGGGGCGAACTGTACGTGAGTTTGTACTTGGTTCAATGTTAATCCCTTGTGTCGGTATCTTCATCTGGGTTGCATTTTTCGGGACTATCGGTATTCAATCTGAGCCTGAGGTACTAAAAGCAGCTGCAGCATCATCAAAAGCAGCTACCTTTATCGTACTTCAAGATTATCCAATGGGTACGGTAATCTCAATTGGTGTAGTCATTGCTCTATTTACGTGCTTTATCACTTCGCTAAACAGCTCAACTTTTACACTAGCAAGTATGTGTGAAGACGGCTCTGACAATCCAAGCAACAAAATGAAAATCATCTGGGTTATTGCTCAGTGTGCAATGGCTTTAACACTAATGATGGCAACCAAGACAGGTATAGACATGCTACAAAGTATTAGCCTGATATTTGCTCTGCCATTGATGTTTGTACTTTTCTTATGTATCTGGAGTACTTTCAAGATGTTTCGTGCTGAGTTTGCTGATGAGCCCGAAATAGTTGAAGAGGCTGTAGAAGTAAATCTAGAAAACGTAGAGCAAACCATCTAAACACAGTCTAGCGATAAAATAGACGCCCCTGAATTTTAATTAAGTTCAGGGGCTGATTATTAAAGAATATTGGAGAGGTTCCGATGGCTATTGAACAACAAGTTACAGAGTGGCGTCGTCATTTACATCAGCACCCAGAGTTTGGTACTGAAGAATTTAAAACATCTGAATTTGTAGCATCTAAACTGGAAGAGTTTGGTCTCACTGTGCATCGTGGGGTTGGCGGCACAGGCGTTGTGGGAATTTTAAAAAATGGCACAAGTGATCGTTCAATTGGTTTACGTGCTGATATGGATGCCTTGCGTATTCATGAAGAGAATACTTTTTGTCATGCTTCAAGGCATGATGGTGCAATGCATGCTTGTGGGCATGATGGCCATACCGCAATGCTTCTTGGTGCAGCCCATGAATTAGCTAAAACTCAAAGCTTTGATGGGACGGTATATTTTATTTTTCAACCCGATGAAGAGCGAGGTACTGGCGCTAAAGCTATGATCTCTGACGGGTTGTTTACTCGGTGGCATATGGATGCTATTTATGCAATGCATAACCTACCGGGCATTCCTGCTGGTGAATTTGTGACTCGGCCAAGTTCATTAATGGCGAGCGAAAGTAGTTTCGAAATTGTAATCAAAGCGACAGGCGGTCATGCTGCGATGCCACACATGGGAACTGATCCTATCGTAGTGGGTGCTCAGGTTGTAACAGCACTACAAACCATTGTTTCGCGCCATTTGAGTGCCATTGATGAAACGGCTGTGATATCAGTAACGAACTTTGTAACCAATGGAACGGTTAATGTGATCCCATCACAAGTCACTATTTCTGGTGATACTCGGAGTTTTACAGATCAGGCTTTGCACAAAATAGAGAAAGCGATTGAGCGTGTAGTGGTTGGTCAGTGTATGTCAGCAGGCGTTGATTACCAATACAATTTCAACAATAGTTTCTTGTCTACTATTAATTCGCCTGAAGAGACAGCTCACGCAGTGAAAGCAGCACAGACAGTTGTCGGTGAAGATAGTGTGAATGGAGCTTGTGAACGCTTCACCATCAGTGAGGATTTCTCGTTCATGCTGCGCGAAGTAAAAGGGTGTTATGTGTTAGTTGGGAATGGCGTTGGTGAATGTGGAGGCACTGCACTTCATAACCCACATTACGATTTCAACGATAATATCCTAGAATTCGGTGTTGGGTTCTGGAAGACGCTTGTAGAACAACAATTGTCGCAATAAGTAAATACCCTCGAGCATGCTTGAGGGTATTCATGGTTTGTTAAATTAGAAAAGTCGCTGACACGAAAATGTCCAGAGTCTTCATGGGCCTGAAGTTTTACTCGTGGCACTTATCTCTCGAAGTGCCTGTTAGCTCAGATCTGCCCCAATACGAGTTGGGGCAATAGTTTCAAAACAAACTATATACTTACAGTAACTATACTTTTGCTAATGAAAAAGTTGTCAGATCTACAATATTAACGACTAAAACTCTTTATTCATCTGACTCAAGATAGCAATCAAACGCTCCCCATCTTCAGTACTGATGTTTCTAGTCAGCTCTTTCATTAAGTTTAAGTGCAATTGGTTGTGGTATTGATGAATGGATTGCCCCTCTTCTGTAAGAGAGACAACGATTGCTCTTCCATCTTCAGGATCGGTAAGACGTTCGATCAAGTTAGCAGATACTAGCTTATCAACCTGCACTGTTAACGTTCCAGTGGTGATCCCTAGCTTATTTGCTAACTCTTTCATTCGCAGATGACCATGATTCCCAAGCACTTCGATAGTATGCACTTGAGCCAATGAGTACCCTGTTTCTCTGACTACAGAATGCTCCCAAGAAGACATTTTGTCATAAAATTCAGTAACTAATTGATTCAAAACTTCTAGGTTTAACATGGCTTGAGGTGTACCTCTAAGGTTAGGTGGTTAATTTTATCGAACTTAAGTAGCTTCTGTTTGTACTCATCTAGTGATAATTCGCTATGTGATACCAAGGTTATCGCAGCACTGTAATGATGGCCACTCACTTTCCATATATGCAAGTCCGTAACATCAGCAAAAGGGGCTAATTCAGCTCGAATTTGTTGACTGTAATTTTCATTTATATTCTCGTCTAACAAAATAGGACTGGTTTGACGAAGCAGATTGATCGTCCATTTAGAAATAACCAAAGCTCCAACCATTCCCATTACGGCATCAAGCCAATTCCAGCCGTAAAACTTAGCAAAAATTAACGCAACAATTGCCAATAGAGACGTTAGAGTATCCGCCAAAACATGTAAGTAAGCAGCTCGAAGATTGTGATCATGGTGATGGTGATGGTGTTCGTGATCATGAGAGTGGTCGTGATGATGGTGATGCTCACCGAGCAAAAACATGCTTACTACGTTTACAACTAAGCCGATACAAGCCACGATGATTGCCTCATTGAACTGAATCGCCTGAGGGTTAAATAGCCTTTCGAGCGACTCAACAAACATCAATAACGCAACTATCCCGAGAGCGACCGCACTCGTGTATCCCCCCAGAACACTCACCTTACCCGTACCAAAAGAGAATCGCTCACTACTCTCATGCTTTTTCGCATAACGATAGGCGAATAAGGTAATGCAAAAAGCAGCGGCATGGGTTCCCATATGCCACCCATCAGCAAGTAGAGCCATTGAACCGTAAACAGTGCCAGCCGTTATTTCGACAACCATAGTAGTTAAAGTAAGCAACAAAACGTAGAAAGTGCGTTTCTCGCCATGATGGTTGTGCCCAGAAAAGCTGTGGCTATGTTGAAGTGAAGTGTCCAAGGTCATTCCCTTTAGTTTGATAATCAAAGTATATTGATATGAAATTTAGTTTGATTACCAAACTATGTCAACAAACGATGTCTAGGGTGCAACTGAAGAGGTGGTCACATTGATATTTAAGTTGAGGGAAAACTACTTCTTTCCTTACCTAGACTCATCCGTAATCAACTTGTTAAATAAAAAACCTAACTCAGAAATGTCCAAACTTGTGCTAGACCGAACGGTCTGAAATTTGTAAACAGTTAGGAATTTGTCGTGCTCCAATTCACCGAGTTTTTTTAGTTCAAGTGAATACCTTTGGCACGAAAGCTTTTACTGGGACATACAAATGTAGATAACACTATTCGCTATCTTGGTGTTGAATTAGAAGAGCATTGCTACTTTCAGAAGGCACTGATTGTTAGTCAAAAGAAACCCTATTTCTTAGAAGCCACTATTCTGACAAGTTGTTGCCCCATTATTGTTTAGAGTGGATGCTCATTCACGAATCGTAAATATTGTTTATCAATCAATTTTATAATGTAGGTTTCTGGGTAGATTTTCTGCATTGTTCATAGAGCGTGTGTTATGTTCAATTAAGCTGGGGCTCTTCTTTAATGGTTGGATAAGAATTATGACGGAGTAGTTCAATCATTAAATTAACGGCATATATTGCTCAGTGAAGTTTTCAGCTCAGATAGTTTAGTTTGAACATCTTCTAGCTCGGTACGGCAGCTTTTTTCTAACTTAGAAGACTCTTTAAGTGCCGGTAACTGACTATGCCACTTTGCGGTAAATGGTCGTAACTCCTTATCCAACACCTCACTCACCAACTGATAATACTGCCTACAATTAAATCCGTGCGTGTGAGCGGTTTGGCGATGAAAAGTGAATAATGACGCAAGGCTTGCTAGTGCGGTTTCGAGAACCCCCCCTTTTAGCTGCTGTGTGGCAATACGGCTATCAAGTTCAATGAACATATCCCACGCTGCTTGTTTATCAGCATAGGTGTACTTACCGTCGGCACGAAACTTGTCAAAAAAGTAAGAGTGATAGACTTTAATACGTTCTAGAGAGCGGGTATCAGTGGCACTAATAACTTTCTTAAAGCGATCATGATGAGCCGCTAGATCATTTTCACTGGCGCAGAGGTTGACTTCGTTTTGATAATAATCATCTGAGAACTTTCGTTGATTTAGCAGTTCATGTTCTGCAAGCTCGCTTTTCAATTCGGCTGCCAATTTATTGTAAATTTCTTGATTAGAAGGTTCTTTCCCTGTTTTCGACATACTTTCCCTTTCTCCTTCCCTTCAGTACACCCACAATTTCAATTAAATTAAAAACACACAAACAACACAAGGAAAACCTTATGAGTGGCTTTAGTCAAGATTTCGAACCAACACAAGATGATTTAGATAATCACAGCAACCAACTTAATGATAACAACGATGCCTACTGGCAATCACGTGACTATGATGAGCGACCAAGTGACTGGGAGAGTAGAGATGAGTAAATCTAAAGTCCCGAATCTCCCTAGTCAGACGGGCAGACCATCTGGTAAAGGCCGTGGCAACTGCCCACCCAAAAAGTAATTAGCTTGCCCACTGAGCTATACGATTGAGATCCCAAGCGTATAGCTCTAACTCTTGCACGCCCTTGGGAGCACCTGAGTAAATGTTATCTGGTGTCCGCATGACTAATATATTACGTTCACTGTTGTGCTTTTTAAATTGTCCTATTTCCCACTCAACCCACAACTTGCTGTGAGTATCCTTGCCCACAAGTACTAATAGCTTATGCGACCCACCCAATAACTTAGCGATAGCTTCTCGCACTGACTCTGAACGCATATCTGATGGTGGGCGACGATTGGTATGGCCATGTTCGTTACATATCGCCTCAGCTAAGGATCTATCTTCAAATGTTAATGGGTGATTTGGATTCTGTCGGATTGATTTAATTTGTTCAATGTAGTGATTGTCTTGATGATTGTGGCTAATGAATACTGTTGTCATGTTATTTATCCTTGTATGGTTTGTTTAATGACATGGTTGCTCACTACAAAAATAACAATTATTTATTGAGGTATACTTCACTAAGTGCGAAAACAGTCACAGATATCATGTAATATGCTTTCTCTTATCATCGCTAGTTTTAGCTCAAAGGCACCGCCCAAGGGCAAGTCAAGAGGGCATCGTGTAAAACTCATCCTTGCCCCAAAGTGTGTTTAGCCAGTTTTTCACTACATTTGAAAAGGAAAACTTCATCTTACAAAAACTAATCATCTAACCTCCACCTTCTGAGCTTTGGTATTAAAATATCAGAGTAGTTTGGGTGCTGTACTTTATATAATCAATGGCAACTTATTGATTCAAAATACTATCCAATTCTGCTCTAATGAAAACTGAGATTTCGGCCAATTTTCTCGGCAGTGGATTTTGATAAGGGTAAGCGATATACATCGATCTTTCCGTATCGAAAATTTCCGTAATATGGATATGGCTATTTATATGGCTACCTTTCATGAGATAATTTGGAATGACACCAACACCGACTCCTCTAGCAACAAAGTTCATTAAAATAGATGTATTATCAACTTCAATGACATCATTATAATTCTTTTTTATCAACTCTTTGCTTGAATGGTTTTTATAGATGAGTAAAGTTTTATTTTTAATGTCATCGATTTTTGATATTAAAACATCGTTATAATTTGCTACTTTATGTGCAATCAATGCGTCATCAACAACGTTATTAAGCCTAATTGCCATATCTACATTACTTTCCAATAAGTTTTCAATGTTGTTACTTGATGATATTTCAAAGTTAACAGCAGGATATCGATCTTGAAGACCTTTAAGAACTTCACCAAAAATAGATGAGGCTATTGAATTAGGCATTGTTATTTTAAATTTTCCACTAATGCAGTCACTCAGTGATTTTGCTCTGTAATTCAATTCTTGTAAATTATCTAAAGCTTCGATGGCAAGCTCTTTGATGCTTTCGCCATGATCAGTCAGAACGAGTTTTCTTGTTGTTCGGTGAACGAGCGTAACCCCAAGCTGTTTTTCTAAGGATGTCAGTTGACGGCTTACTTGAGCCTTCGATTTTCCAAGCTCTTTTGAAGCCTCCGTCAAGGAAAGGTTCTTACAAACTGCCGCAAAGCAGATTAGTTCACTGTTCATCAATTCCATGATTGTTACCTATTTGCAACTCTGAGTCACGTTGTCTTTCAAATGCCCGTTTAGTATAACTAGCTTTCGTCGGAGGATGAAAGTGATATTTTAATTATTAATCAGACTCATTTGAAATTCTGAGTTTTAAGAGTTTAGTCAATTAAAAGTTCATTAGTGTTCATCAAAATTTTTCTAATAATAGAACTAATTATTTTTTGTTTTTTAATATTTATCTATAACCTAATCAAAGTAGAGAAGTAAACTATGAAAGCAGAATGTCAAAATAAAAAGAAATATCTATTTTATCACGAGTTTTTTTATAACCTGATAAATTGTGTTATCCAGTATTACACAAAAGTGTTTGTTACATTATTTGGAGATGAGATGAGAGCTCGCCACAGAAAAAGTAACATCAATTTACCAAGTACATCTGAGCTTAGTGAGCACATGAAACGGGATCTTGGTTTAGATTGATTGGGAGTTTCCACTCGAACAATCCGAAACGTATTTGCAATAAAAAATAGTATCCACGAGATTTCTATTTATACCATTAAAACAAGAACTACTAAGGAAATCACAAAGTGGGATTCATTGACACCGCCTCTGCGCTAAACAACCAAATGGTCATTACAGTCAAGCTACCTTAATAAGTAATACATTGTACATATCTGAACAACTTTCAGATACTGCGGTAAGTGTTGAAAAAAAAGACATGACGAAAGAGGTTGAAAGGCAGGCTCGTTCTGTTTTAAATAACAATCTAGCGCTTACTCAAACGACAGGCGGTACACTACACAGTCTTGCGTTGGTAAGGTTATCTTTTACAGATGTAACGTACTGGCCAATAAAAGATCGAACGTTTGCCGATTTTATGGGTGAGCATAAACCTGCAAGAGCCGTAATATGTGCTGCAGCGATTAAACAAGATTTTTGGTGATGGGGGAAGCTATCACTGAAATCACTATGCCAGCAAAGGAGGAATTGTGCCATGGTTACCATTTATGTGGTTGATGCATTTACCACCGAACCTAACACAGGAAATCGGGCGGGAGTTGTTTTAGATGCAGACCGGCTTACCACTCAGGAGATGCAACACATCGCTGCATTTGCGGGTTATTCAGAAACGGCCTTTGTTTTGTCACCTAAAGATCAAAGCCATGACGTATATGTTCGATACTTCACCCCGACCAAGGAGGTCCCAATATGTGGGCACGCGACCATAGCCACTCATTTTTTGCGAGCAAGCACTGGGCACCTATCAGACTATCCGTTAATAGCGAAGACAGGGGCAGGCAATCTACCTGTATCAATTTCGGGTAATCCAAATGATATCTTGGTGAAAATGACTCAGGGCCGCGTGGAGTTTCTACCGCCATTTGACCAAAATCAACGGAATGGGCTGGCAAATGCCCTAGGTATTAGTGTGAGTGATTTTGCTGAACTGCCAATACAAATTGTCTCGACAGGTCATTCTAAGGTTATGGTTCCTATGCTTAGCAGGAAGAGGCTTGATGGATTAAACCCAGATAACGAGAAGTTAAAAGCGCTCAGTGGTGAGATAGGCTGCAATGGATTCTTTCCCTTTGTTTTAGAGGGGAGCAAGCAAAAACCTATTACTTACGGACGAATGTTTGCCCCTGCAATTGGGATTGACGAAGACCCTGTAACGGGCAATGCAAATGGCCCAGTAGGAGCGTATCTTGTTCAGCACAGTTTGATTGAGTTTAACTCGAAAGTATGCTTTTGGGGTTATCAGGGATTGGCAATAGGAAAACCCGGCCGAGTACTAGTGTCAGTGGAGAAAACCGATACACAATTACTCGTCAGCATTGCAGGGCAAGCTGTACTAGTTGGTAAGAGAGTCGAAGAGTTGTAACTGAAACCTGTAAACTGCTCCGTACCTAGCAGTTTTGGATTCTGAGTTAGGTTACTCACCATCCATATAGTTATTCGAGAATTGCTAATTTAGCAAAGCGGTTAGCACGTTTTTGTCCAAAAACAAGTTAACTCGTTGTCTGTGGCGCATTCAAACGCAGACTTTCTCGCCTAGAAATTGTAATCCATATAACTTAAATTTTGCTCCGTTTGGGTGTGTAATAGCGACCAGATAGTTCGAGCATTCTTTGCTGCAAGAGCGACAATAACTCGGTTCATTCCTCGTCGTTCCAACACACCTCGACACCACTGACTGATCCTGTCTTGTTTATCAACTAGATTAGCAATGACCGTTCTAGCACTATAGCCGAGTAAGGTGTGTAGATACTAGTCTTCGTGTCTGGTAACCCTGCCCAATCTGGGTTTGCCGCCGGTTGAATACTGCGTCGAAACTAACCCTAGCCAAGCGGAAAAATCTCTGTTTTTCACAAACTGAGAGCCGTTGCCAATAGAGGCCAGAATAGCCGTTGCTGTTTGTGGGCTAATTCCTCTGAGCTTCATGATCTGTAGAACATTATCACTGACCTTTGAAAAGGCATCGAAGACTTGCTCGGTATCCGCAATACGTTAGTTAAGTTGTTCAAGGTGATAGTACGCGTCAGCAATAACAGTTCGATCTAAGTGTGGAAGTTCGTTTTCAGCATCTTCCAGCGTGAGGGGAACTGGTTTCATTAAAGAAAATCGTCCGCCCGTAATAATGAGACCGAATTTAGACAGTAACGCTCGAATACTGTTCATTAGAGTAGTACGTTCACGTACCCAATACTTACGCACGATGAACAGAGTCAGGAGATTTGGTAGGAACAAAGCGGGTTACGTAACCTTTGAGCCCCATGTTGGCAAGCCTACCTACGTTTGCTCTGATGAAGATGTAGTGTCGATTGCTAATATTGAATGTGACTGGGATTGATCTACCTCTACGTGTTTATTGAATTAGTTGGTTTGGTGGCAGATGAAAAATAGAGCCTTCCTTTATTAATTAAAAGATGAACTATTCACAGTAAAGCGAACGTTATTACTTCGGGTTTATTCACTGATAATAGCGACATGATGATCCCCTGCTGTGTGAGTGAACCATGAATCCATTAGATTACACCTTCTATACTTTAAATGCGAAACAGTACTTACCAGAACAACCTCAAACGATGACAGTGATACAAACTCAAAGCCGTCCGCGTTTATCTGGTATAGTTTTCTTGGTGGGCTTCTTAGTTGGTCAGCTCGTCCACCTATATTAAACTCGGACTCTGAGATGACAAAAAGAACAATTTTACGTTATTTCGTCAAGTGTCAGAGTGAGCCGTCGTATCTAATGAACATATTTTTGAGGTTGACATGGTAGGTTCTCAGTCGTTGTCTACGAGTCATCTACAACGCTTAAAGCAACTCGAGAAACATTTTTTTCGCAATGAAACTTATGATGTCGATATCGTCACCCTTGCCGAAATTCTGGTCTGTTCAGAAAGGTACGTGAGTAAGCTAATGGCTGCCTTTGAGAGTTTTGGGCTTATCCATTGGGCTGCGGGCCAGGGACGTGGCCATCGTTCTAAACTGACACTACTCAAAAGTTTTGAGGCCTCACTGCTGACTCAGTTAGAGCAAATGGCTCGGTCTGGCAGAATGAATCAGGCATTTCGGCTAGCCACTCAATTTGGCGAAGTCCACCTGTTTCAAGATCACATACCTCTCTGGTTAGGGGACGCACAACAGGAACTGAAAAAGCAGAACACTTTAATGTATTTAGTGCCATATATGCTGCCTGAATGGCATCCACATTTGGCACAGTCCGCTCGTTCTATTTTATTGATCGAAAGCGTGTTCGATACCTTAGTGCGCTATGACCCCATTCAAAATGATATTGTGCCTCACATCGCACACCAATTTCATTTCAGCGACAAACAAATCCGTCTTCGCATTCGCACTGACATAATGATGCACAATGGAGAAGCGCTGACACCGGAGCTGGTCAAAAAAAATATCGAGATGCGTCTCAACACGCCTCACCCATATCAAATTTTATTTCGCCATGTCGAGCGGATTGACATAGATAAACAGTGGGTCATTTTCTCTATGCGTCAATCTGACCCAGTTTTGCTTCATTTATTAGCCGATTCTCACAGTGCGATTTTTGATTATCAGGCATCAAAACCTATCGGGTGTGGAGCATATCGGGCCGAAAGTCTGGAAAAACAGTATTGGAGTTTGGTTCGTAACAACCACTATTTTGGCTTTGGTGGCCATATTGAACGAGTAGAGTTTTGGTGTAGCGATGCACAACCTCAAACGCCTATGCACGTGGCAGAACTGCTCTATTGCGAATCTCAACCAGCTCAGCCACAAAAAGTCGATCGCAGTGGGTGTACTGTTTTTCAGTTTCATCATCATGCAAACGCCTTGTCCGCTCAAGAAAGAGCCTGGCTTGTTCATCATAGTCGACGTTTTACGCTTGATGGCCCAAAAAGATCAGCGAACAGCGTGATGGATTGCCATCAAGACAAGGGATTTCACTTGTTCAATCACGACATGAAACTGCCGGCTCGCCCGGTGGTCATTGAAGTGGTAGACAGTCATATGAGGGAGTTGCAACCTTTGCTTGATGCGTTGTCTCAAAAAGGGGTTATTTGGCAGGTATATCTTCAAGGACAGTCTCAAGATGTGGCTGTTGATGTCTCTTACGACTGTTACGTATTTGGCGACGACCTGACGTTCCAGTATTACGAATGGCTACTTTGCGGCAATGTGTTTAGCCTATGTTTGCCTGAACGTGGAAAACAAAGCCTATTAACCTTTATTGATATGCTCATGCAGGAAAGTAACGACAGTGAGGAATTTCTGCACAAGCTGTATCGAGCGGAGGATTGGCTTATTCAGAACTATTATTATTGCCCTCTCTGGCGCAATCATTTCACCGTCACTCGAGCGGACAATTTGTATGGCACAGAAACAAACAATATGGGTGTCATGTCTCTGGTGAATATGTGGTTGGAGTAATCGCTGGTATGGTAGTGTTTGAGTGGCAATTTTGTTTGCAGTGTTTAACGGATAATTAAGGATAGAAAATGGATTTTAACGTTTGGCTCAGTTTTGTCGCAGCCTCCCTCATTCTTACCGCAACACCGGGGCCTAGCATATTTTTAGGTATTGCACATGCACTGAGATATGGTCATAAACGTGTGTTATATACCGCCCTTGGGGATATCTCTGCTAACTTTATTCAAATGGTGTTAGTTGCCTTGGGTTTAGGAGTCATCCTTGCGAGTTCGGTAATGGCATTTACTGTCATTAAAGTCTTTGGTGTCATGACCTTGGTTTACATGGGGCTAAAAATGCTCCTCGTTAAACCCAAACAAGTTGAGCGCTTAGACCTCAACGACTCGGATTTGCAGGCCTCGAACAAAAAGTTGTTCTATTCTGGCTTTTTAGTCGCCGCTGGTAATCCCAAAGCCATCATATTCTTCTCTGCTTTTTTTCCGCAATTCATCAACCCTGACTTGCCAGTGTTACCTCAACTGATGGTGATGTGCCCAACCATGGCATTTCTTGATTTCAGCTTAGTAATGTTTTATGCATTTTCGGCCAGGCGCATTGTTAATGCGAGCAGACTATCTCTTAACACTGTGACCAGAGGAAGTGGTGCTTTACTGCTCGGAGCCGCAGGTATTCTAGCAGTTAAAGAACCCACTTAATCTCGACTGAGAACCGCGTTCAAGATTGAACACACTGTGCCCAGCACAACCATTACACCTATTTAGCAACTCTCGGAGTAAGACACTTATGATCACTTTTTACGAACTGTGTGGGGACGATGGCTTAAAATTCAGTCCTTATTGTTGGCGAACGAAAATGTGCTTGATACACAAAAATATAGCGTTTGATACCACTGACCTATCTTTTGTCGACCTTCAGGCTAAGTTTAAGGGGCAATTTTCTACACTCCCCGCCATCAAAGATGGTGAAACGGTACTCTCTGATTCGTTTAACATCGCTGATTATCTTGAGGCTCACTACCCTGAATTACCCTCATTATTTGGCGGTAAAAAAGGGCGTTTAATGGCACTTTTTTTCCATGAGTGGGCAGCATCATTACATTCGGACATTGCCAAAATTGCCATCTTCGACATTTACTGCAAGCTTAAAGATCGAGATAAAGAATACTTTCGTTCCTCTAGAGAGAAACACTTTCAGGACAGCTTGGAAAATGTACAAAACAACAACCAAGATTTAGCAAAGGCCGATTTACTCAAAAAAATGAGAGTACTGGAATCTTATTTAGCTAAGACACGATATTTATCGGGCGATGCGCCCATGTATTCAGACTATATCGTCTATGGAACGTTGAAGTGGCTGCTGTCTACGAGTAACGCTTTCACAGAGGAAATGCTGACTAACCATGTTTTAAAGTGGTATGACTGCCTAGATAGGATTGGCACTGGAATTTAAACATGCTTAAGACAGCGACGGAAATGTGAACGCATCGCATAGTTTCATGTTCAAGCTTTGCATCAAGTGAGATCGTTGATAATTTTTCGCACATAGGATTTGGCTATACAAGGAGCTAGTTTTAAGTCGGGGGCGTTAAAACCTTACCTTAACGATAAGTATGACAATACAGAGAGTAAGACGATGGGAGGGTTATACTTAGATGTCAGCGCTCAAGTTTTCGATTACGTATTCATCGAAGGAAAAGCAGATTTTCTCACTCGATTTAGTTCGGAGGTAGATAGTTGGTAAGCCGGCGGAGGACTCATTGGGCGTTTGGGAGGGGTAATGGCAAGTTCTTTATCCTGTGGCGCAGTAAACTATCGTGCTGATAGTGATTACAGTTCACCATATTCCGAGCATGGAACATACTGTCAAGCGATGGTTAGAAAACAAATAGCTAATCATTGGCAGATGGGAGTTTCCTATCAGCATGATTTCTTAGATCTAGCAAGAGATGAGTTCAAGTGGAATAACGTCTTTCAATTCGGCTCAGTGTCTGGCTTAGTCGCAAATTTAGAATATGCAGAGCGTGAGAAAGCGGAAGTGAGCTATGAGCTTGGGTTGCAGTTCTCATTTTAACGTATGCGCATCGCAATAATTAACGTCATTATAGATCTGAATATTGGGGCTATAGTAAGCTAGACCTAGCCACCGCTTGAAAATCATCTCTATATAAAATCGTACCTATATCCGAATATTGTAATACTGAGACATTGGTATCATATTCTTCTAATATGTACTTTAACTCGTACATGATCGATATGTATTGGGTACTAGAGTCTAAAAACCAAGAAATTGCATTTCGTGGCCATGATTTTTCTTCAAATGGTGGGCAAGGTAAAGAGGAATTGAGTTGAGAAAATATTTGTTCGATATGTTCTCTATGATATTCATGGAGTATTAGATCTTCCTCGAGCATTAATCTCGCCTGTGTAATGATGCCATGAGTATTCTGCAACTGTTTTTCTTCATTATTGCTAGCGATAAATCTAATGTACATAACCTTGTTACTCTTTGGGTTAGTTAGTGCCTAAATTAATATAAGACGGACAGAATTCTTGAAACTGTAGCATAGTTAATGGGAGGTAACACACGTATGAGAACAAGAATAAATGAAGCTATCTTGCTGAGAAAAAAAGGGAGCTATAAAGAGTCTCGTCAGTTATTACGCACGGTGTTAGCGAATTCCTCCTATGCGCCTTCCGCGCATTTGAATATTGCTTGGTCCTACGATAACGAAGGTAAAGAACAACAAGCTGTAGAGCACTATCGGTTAGCATTAAAGGGGCTGCTTTCACCTAACGAGCGATTTGATGCTTTGTTTGGTTTAGCGAGCACTTACAGAAGCCTCGGTTGTTATGGAGATGCGCTGGATTACTTTCAACAAACGATTACCGAGTTCCCAAGTAATTTAGAAGCTCAGCCTTTTTATGCGATGTGTTTATATAACTTAGGTAGACATAAGGAGGCAACCGCTTTGCTTCTTAATTTGTTGGTATCGACAACTGATAATCAGTCAATAAAAGAATACCAAAGAGCAATACTGCTGTATGCAGAAGACCTTGATAAAAAGTGGTAAATATTGCGTTCCTACGTATATTTGTTCGTCTAACCGTGGAGTAGACACAATAGCGAGGTTCTAGTCATGAATTCTAAGGTTTTGGATCTCAGATAACTGATTAACTGCTGTTTCAGCCCTAAAAGAGAGAGGCTAAGGTTTCGACTTATCATGAAAGAGAGTGGTGTCAATCTGATGATATGGATAAATAAGTGGCAAACCTACCTCCACTTTCACCTAGGTATCGTGTAAAAAATCTTGATCAGCTTTCTTTTGGTTCTCAGCGTAAAACAGCACAAGAAAAATAGGGAGAAATCATCCTTGTCCTTGTGGAAGTGGAAGTGGAAGTGGAAGTGGAAAAAAATACAAACGATGCTGCATTTCGTAAAGATATAACTATTTCTTCTTTTATAGTATAGATGGGCTTTTGTGAGCTAGATTTTGACCAAACTCAGCTTATCCGAACTGCATGGCTTGGAGCATCAACTCTAAGCCATTTCTGTCCATAAGTTAGTTACGAATGACATTATTTACAATGAACATTATGTACATATAATTCAGGAAATAGATCATAGGTCTTGAATACATCGTTATAGCCTTTGGGTTGTGTAAGTCTAAGTTTAAATCCGTCAACAGTGTGATATAATTACAGTTATATCACACTGTTGAGATAGAGAGCCCAAGATGAGCACGCTAACCAAGTCACACAACAAGAAAAATCAAGTGACGCTGTCACATTTGAAATCTCAGCAAGATGTGCTCAATCAGTGGCAAGAACAGCAACATCAACTCAGTCGCTTTAAACTCAACTTCCCCGATCTCACCGACAGCTTTTCACCTGACTGGGACATGCTCCCTATCGCGCTCAAACACCTGAAGGCCTTTGAAGAAAACCGGGGAGGGTTAAGTACCAATACACTGAAAATGCTGGCTTTTGTGATCAGGAAGTGGGATGAGCATTGTAAAGTAGGCGACCTTTACTCCTTCCCTATTCACGCGCCGCTCTTGTTGACTTGGTTTAAAGCATTAAAACTCGAGAAACAAATAAAAATCAACACTCTAAAACAATATCGAGCGCAACTCAGCCTTTTTCATAAAATGATGGGCATAGAGGACATCACCAAAGATCCAAGCCTCCAACATTTTTTTAAATCATTAGCAAAAGATGAAATGGAACTCACCGGCACTCAGGTTATCGAACTGCAAGCCAAACCTTTTCGTCGGGCTCATTTAGATAAATTAATGAGCCTGTGGGGCAATGACAAAGTCCCACTTCCTTACCGAGATCTTACCTTGCTTACATTAGCGTACGGCACGTTACTTCGTGAAGGCGAAATTGGTAAGATCCGCAAAAAACACGTTAAAATACTCGATAATGGGGATATTAACATTGAACGGGTGACATCAAAAACGACCATCAGCCCAGAGCCGAAACGACTCACCCGTCAGTTTTCCACAATTGTGAAGCGGTATTTAGCCCATTATTGCCAAGGGCTTGAAGAGGATGACTTCATTTTCTGCTGGTTGACGCCAACAGGACGTCGACCGGCGGGTTATCGCCAAACCCCCATGTCAGGCATGACCGTGGATCGCATTTATCAACGGGCACATAAAACGCTTCTTGCCAAAGGTGACATTGTCACACAAGATGGCGCGCATCGTGAAGTGTGGAGTGGGCACTCAAGTCGAGTCGGCGCGCTACAAGATGGCTATGCGGCGGGATTAACCTTAACCCAATTGATCCAACTTGGTGACTGGAAGAGTAATGAAATGGTGTTGCGCTATCTGAGGGGGTTGAACAATGACCAAAGTCCTAATTTATTACTGCAAGATTGAAGAGTACAAATATCAACAAACCACCTTAGTAAAGGTAGCACTGTAATGGCTTTGTTGCGTAATTCAGTTTAGAGACAGAGCCGCCCGTTTTGCATGCTTTTTAGTCAATACGACAAGTTTCAGGCATACCTAGCCTAGTGAGCTTATTCAACGCTTTTATCATCGCGTAAGTTTCACCCACTTGTGCATTGTAATTTCTTAAGCTCAACCGTCCTCCTAGCAACTGTTTAACTCGATACATCGCTGTTTCTGACAATGAACGTTTATGGTATCCATACCGCTTTTTCCAATACTTATTCGAGCCGTATAACTTCTGACAACCCACGGCGAGATTGCGAGGGTGACCACGCTCCCAGAAGGCTGCCCCCTCTCTTGGGGGAATAAGAGCAATGGCTCCCTTAATCTTAATAGCAGCATGACACGCTCTCGTGTCGTAAGCCCCATCACCAGATACCTCAAGGATACTGCGGCGTGTTTGTTTCAGTAAGTTCGGGAGAACTTCCCCATCCGTAACCGTCGATAAACTTAGCTCGGCTGCAATAATTTCATGAGTGCTTGTATCGACGGCAATATGTAGCTTTCGCCAGACTCTGCGCCTGCCATCCGTCCCGTGTTTTTTGACTTTCCATTCACCTTCGCCATAAACCTTAAGGCCAGTTGCATCAATGGCTAGGTGCTGTATCGCTCCTCTCGTTTTAGTCTTAAATGAGACCTCAACTTGCTTGGCTCTACGGCTGATGCAGGTGTAATGCGGACAACTTAACGGTACATGGGCTAAATATCGAGTCGATAAATCCTTGCAGCGCTCTCAGCGGCATAGAAAAAACTCGTTTCACCATTAGTGCTGTCGTGATGGCTAAATCACTGAACCGACGTGGCCTCCCGCGCTTATTCTGTTTGCTTTGCGCCCACCCGCTTATCGCTTCTTCATCAATCCAAAAGGTCAAAGAGCCACGGTTAATAAGTGATTGGTTGTATTGCTTCCAGTTGGTTGTTTTGTAACGTGGTTTAGGCATGAGGCTACGAGATATAGTGGACGTAGCAGATCAGATCGTAGGTTCTGGATTTAGTTCCATTGAATTACGCAACAAAGCCTTAACAAACACTCTTCACTCTCAATTTCGGCTTTATATTTAGCTACATGCTGCTTCCCTGAAAATACCCTTTTTAAGGCTGTAGATATGCTTTTCCCTCTTAAGTCTTCAATTTTACTAACTCCAGGAACTATAGGCGGAATTTGATCAAACCTTACGATTAATTTGGTTTTTGTTTGAGGGTCAAAAGCAAACTCAGCATTGCTTTCACTAAGCATTTTATACGACCACATTTTATCGTTATTGTCCTTTTTATGAAGACGAACCGTTGTTTTCAAATTGCCCAGAATACTGAGTGCATCACTAGCGTTAATTTTCATTACTGCCCTCATAAATATTATGTTGACAGTATAATAAATTATGCTTTATTATGCTCTCAACGTAATTGATGAGAGCGGTAAATGACAGCACCCCACGTAACAATCGACCCTAATTGTAAATTGAGTCCCATTACTAAAGAGCACTTGAATGAGTACTGCTATTACGCACTTAAGTGCTTAAGTGAAATGTCCCAATTAGCACAGGAATTTGATTGGCCTGAAATGCACACAAGTTGGAACAATACTGAAGAAGAGCGAAAAATTGTGAACCAATCATTCTTGGGTGAAACTATGATGTTTGCTTGGGAATACGCTGAGCGTGGACTTCATTTAAAAACAATGTCTAAAGGGGCATATCACGACCCGTTAATATTTATTTACCGTTGGACAATAACTTGTAATGCCTACCTAATACATCACGGTAAGTTTGGAAATGAGAGCCTTGAGGTCAATGAGGTTGGCAGTAAATTATTATATAAGTTAATAGCAAGGCTAAAACTTGACCTGCAACTCGATATGGATCATGAATTTGGTGCTTGTGCACTATTTCCTATGACGCATGCGACAATGCTGACTTCTCATGAATACGCACTCCTTGCTGGCTTCAGCCACATCGGAGCGGTAAGAAATGAAGTATGCCGTAAAGATAGCCCTCTCATCGTAGAAAAAAAAGGCAATCAGATCTTAGTTCCTATAGCGTCAGCCAGAATATCATTGGCTAAAAAAAGAAAATTCACTCCAACTTGTAACACCTATTAAGGGCGCTATTATGATGAAAAAAGATTTGTCTCATTTCATTGATGAGGTTCAGAAATGTAACCCTGCTTTTCCTTTCGAGACTCCACTATCGCTATTTAATGATGGTAAAATTGCGGTTCACTATGCTCCTTTCGAACATATTAATAAGCAAGCGAAAATTGTTATTTGCGGTATAACACCGGGGAAAACTCAGGCAGAAGAATCCCTTCGTATTGCTCAATCTGGATTAAAAGAAAAGTTGAGTCTAAGCGTGACGCAACAACGCTCAAAACAAGCTGCGAGTTTCAAAGGACTAAGAAAGAATTTAGGAGAGATGCTAGACAAGATTGGTTTACATCAAAGGTTGAGCATTAGAAGCTGTGACGAACTGTTTGATAAACATAGCGCCATAGTTCACTACACAAGCGCAGTTCGCTATCCAACCACGATCAACGGTAAAGACTATAGCGGTACACCAAAAGCCTCTCGTCACCCATTTCTAAAGCAGATGCTCGATACGTATTTGGCAGAAGAAACTGAGGTTCTAGGCAACGATTGCCTTTGGGTCCCGCTTGGAAAAGGAGCAACAGATGCTCTTGAATATATGGTAAGCCAAGGAATGCTCCATAAGAACCAGCTTATCAAGGGATTACCTCATCCAAGTGGTGCTAATGCCGAATCAGTAGCACTTATGCTCGAAATGCATTATCCCTCATTAGAAGAGTATCAAGACGCTATGTATCAGAAGTACCTTCGAAGCACGAAATCAGATAAGCCGCAAAGTGAAGAGAAATACAAATCAGCACGAAGATCTCGTTGGGAAAATATTGCGAAAGTTCGTAGCTTTTACGGCATTGAATAATAAATCTATTGTACCTTTTAAAAGAAAACCCGATGGAAAACCAATGCTCTTAATTTCTCGAAAAACGAATGAATCTGTACATTTAACAGACGAAAATGGCAACGTTATCGCAACGATAACAATTATGCCCCAACGGAGGCATGGGCAAACATCACTAGGTATAAACTTTCAGAATAACTACAAAGTTTTCCGTGATGAAATACTACCTGAAAATATTCGCATATTTAATAATTAAAAAGGTCGTCACAGATCTTTAAATAAAACTTGGTAGAAGGTTTATGTAATCGGCTGTGGGGCAAGAAGCCACAGCCGATTACATGTTTTCTCACTGTAATTACCAGGGAATGGTTTGGTGATCGAGACTTTATTCACGCGACAACAATAACTAGATATTTTTCAATAACTTAGCTGAAAGAACAGCTTGTTTTCCTTTTTTATCATAAGTCAGATGCAACTCCGAACCTGCAACAACAACACCCATTTTCAAGTTCTGTTCTATAAAATAATTTTTTCCACCAAAAGCTTCAAAAACAAGATCATTATTACCAAATTCAGACTCTGTTTCGATTGAAACAACGCCTTCTTTCACCACAATATATAAATAAGAGTGTGTTATTAGTCCACCTAGTTCTTGTCCATTAACCCATATTTTTTTCTTAGACGTAATATCATTATTAAAAAGCCCATCTTGAGAACGATATATATAAAGCCCTACCTCTGATGCGGATGGTGTGGAAAATTGCTTTTGTTCAAGTTCATCATCAATATCACCTCTTGGGGCATGAGCTGCACATCCTGTGAGGATAATGATAAAAAATGTAACTATTAATTTTTGGAATGACATGTAAGCGCTAATTAGTTGAATGATTGATAATTTATAACCTATTTACGCCTCTACAAACTTTGACAAAAACGACAAATCGCATGAATGTCCACATGGCTGTATGCAAACTAACATTTTAATTTAACTATCTTTTCTATAAACAAGGTCGAAAATTACTCAATACTTTATATACACCACCTGATGTAATATCGAATTACCCGTATGGCTAAGTGGTTTGAGTTAACGAGCAACGAACGACTCAAAACTAAACCGGAATGGCGTTGATAACAGATTCATAATTATTCACATCTTCAATAGTTTCGTGCGCCATTGCTAATTCTTGTTCAAGCATAAAAAATCCCCATCAACATTATTGATGGGGATTATC
This sequence comes from Vibrio cortegadensis, assembly GCF_024347395.1. Taxonomy (NCBI): domain Bacteria; kingdom Pseudomonadati; phylum Pseudomonadota; class Gammaproteobacteria; order Vibrionales; family Vibrionaceae; genus Vibrio; species Vibrio cortegadensis. The sequence goes on along the minus strand of NZ_AP025474.1, from coordinate 26,699 downwards.
AGCCAACGTCAGGAACGTTCAAGCTTTCTTAAACGATCGACATTACCTCAATTGAGGGGCTTAATATTATCTAGATGGACTATAGAGCAGCTAGAACCGCTTCAATCTCTGCATCGCCACAGTGACCTTCGTGAACTAGAACAGCTTCACCATCAGCGTTTAGAACAGCAACAAGAGCGCTTAAGTCAGCCACTTCTAGCGCTGCTTTAGCTACTGCGTCTTTATCAAGAATCAAAGTGTTCGCAGGATTCTTCTTGTAAGCCTTTTTGAATTCGCTCTTGATGAACATAGCAGCGCCCATAGGAGCTTCTTTAGTGTTCACAACCTTGATAACGCTAACTTCTGGCTTAGCTTCGTCAACCTTAGCTAGAAGATCAGTTACTTTTTCGCCAGACTCAGGATGACCAGCCATAACTACTAGGAGTTTAGGTGCGCCCACTACTTCGCTTGAGTTCCAAGGAACGTACTTGTTCTTTTCAGAGATTTGACCGTCTTTGATGATTTCGATAGCTGGTAATTTTGCGCCTACTACTAGATTTGTCATTTGATTGTCCTTTCAAAAATGCCCTAATAGATGTTAGGGCAATAAATAATTAATTAGAGAGATTACTTACCGTTACGGATGCGATCAGTCATGCGTTTGTGCCACTCAACATCTTGCCACATACCTTCAAAATGAGGTTCTGCGAAGTTACTAGTACAGATGCCTTTCCAACCACGATCGATTGCGAAGTCAACACCAGTTTCTAGAACTGCTTTAACCCAATCCCACTCACCTAAGTGACCGTTTTGAGATAGATCTTCATACGCTACACAACACCAAGCTTCAGTAGTAACAAGCTCTACGTTGCGCTCTTTAGCCGCATCAGCCCACTTCTCAGTACGCTCGTCTAGAATATCAGTAAATACATCAACGTCTTCTTTAACAGCCGCTTCCGCTTTCTTACGCATATTAGCAACGCCAACAGGGAACTGGTTAGGCTCTAGAGTTTCGAAGAAGCCGATTTCCATAGCTGTTGCCATGTCATCAGTAGCCCAAATGTGTGGGTCAACCATGTCTAGCTCAGAGAAGTCGCCTTTAAGGAAGTTGTCTTCACCGTAGCACTGGTTAGAGAATGCGTACTTGAATTGTGGGTACTTAACTTTAAGTTTCTTAGGAACGCCAACTAGGTATTCGTTCATACGAGCAACGTATTCTTCATCCCAATCGCTTTCTAGGTGCTCAAGTGCCTTAGCGTCCATTGGAGTGCCTACAGGCTCTTCAGCGATGTAGCTGTAAGCATGTGGAGCCCAGTGATTTAGTGGGAACTCGTTACAAACGTCAACCCATACGATGCCGTCTAGAAGATCGTTTTCTGCTAGTAGGTCAAGAACGTCAGTCCATGCGCTAATGTAATCTTCAGGTGTTTTCATAAGAGATTTGCGGTCGCAAACAGTGTTGTTGTACCAAGAAGAAAGACCAATGTAGATACCGCGATCTTTTGCTTTTTGAACGAACTCAACAAGACCTTCAGCAACGTTTACAGTTACTTCAGCGTGGTTGCCCCACATGAAATCAGCAGGGATTGGTTGGAACGTAACTTCAGCAGGACGGTTGCCGTCTGCATCTTTCTTAAGTACGTGAGGGAATGCATCGATACGAATACAGTCATAGCCACGCTCAACTACTTCATCAAGAACTTTATCCCAATCAGCGTATTCAGCTTGTAAGCCAGTACGTTGAACCATCCAAGAATATTCAAACATTGTTACAGCGAAGCGCTTGCCGCTTTCAAAAAGTTCTTTACCAGTCATTTGGTACATAGTTGTTACCTATTATTTCAGTTTGGATAAAATGAGGGCTCTCACAGCCAAAATTATTACCGAGAAGTCCGGCCATGAGAGCAATTTCTTTAATTATTGGCCTAGTTTGTCAGCCGTTAGCATTGCCGCTAGAACTGCTTCGGCAGTAACAGGGAAAGGCATGTTGTGCATTGTTTCGCCTTCAGCGCATGATGCTGTAGCTACTTCAAGCATTTTGTCCATGTTGATTTCTTTAACGCCCATGTCACCAAGATTTGTAGGTAGACCAACTGAACGACAGAAGTTAATAACTTCTTGGATTTCGCTCATCGGTGCATTTTCAAGAACTAGCTGAGTAAGAGTACCGAAAGCTACTTTCTCTCCATGATATAGGTGGTGACACTCTTCTAACTTAGTTAGACCGTTGTGAACAGCGTGAGCAGCCGCTAGCCCGCCTGATTCAAAGCCGATGCCACTTAGGTAAGTGTTAGCTTCGATGATGTTCTCAAGAGCAATAGAGTTTAGGTTCTGGTCGCAAGATACTTTTGCTTTCAGACCGTCAGCAAGTAGCGTTTCGTAGCAAAGCTTAGCCAGTGCTTGAGCTGCTAGAGTTGGTAGGCCATCGCTCATTGCAACATTACCGGACTTAGCATTAGCGCGAGCTTCGAAGTAAGTCGCAAGTGCATCACCCATACCGGCTACAAGTAGACGAGTTGGAGCTTGAGCAATGATCGCAGTATCCATTACAACAGCAGTTGGGTTAGTCGGTACGATTAGGTACTCGCTGAACTCATGCTCTGGTGTGTAGATAACAACAAGTGAGCTTGTTGGTGAATCCGTTGATGCGATTGTTGGACAGATAACCACAGGGATGTTGTTGTAAAAGCCAGTCGCTTTAGCTGTATCGAAAGTTTTACCACCACCGATCCCAACGATAACTTCTGCGCCCATTTCTTCAGCTACAGCCATTACACGTTCGATTTCTTCACGGCTACACTCGCGTTGGAATTCATCAAACTTCACTGTTACATCAGCGTTAACACAGCTAGAGATAACAGAGTCACTTACTAGACCAGTTACGAAGTCATCGGCGATAACTAGAGCTTTCTTACCAAGTGGTTTGATGTACTCACCAAGCTTTTTCATTGCATTGGCTTCTTGGACGTAACGACCTGGTGCGATAATTGATTTGTTCATCTTTGTATCCTTAAATTACAAATTTTTACCAAGCTCAACTAGAGCTAGAGTTTCTTTTTCAATGATTGGCTTCATCTCTTCGATTTTATCTAAAGTGATGCTATCCATTGGCGACCAGTAAGGGCCCATCTCAAATCCGCGAGCTTCAAGGGCAATTTTGAATCCAATAGGGAAAGGTAGAGAGAAGCATTTCTTCACCACAGGAAGTAGGGCTTTCTGTAACTCTCGAGCCTTAGTCAAGTCGCCACTTTGAACTGCATCGTATATGCCAGTCATAATCTCAGGGAAGATACCCGCGCATGACGTATAGCAGCCTTTAGATCCTGCAAGCAAAGCTGAATCAAAGAAGTCTTCACGGCCAGACAAGTAAACAGCATCTAGGTTGTTTCGCTCGATGTGATCGACAAGGTGCATTAGATCAACCATGCTGCCGCTTGAGTCTTTAATACCAATAATCATTGGGTGTTCCACAAGTTTCATCGCTGAGTCTAAAGGCAATGGTGGAGCAAACAGTGGAATGTTGTAGATGATTAGCGGTACATCCGACTTTTCAGCCAAAGTTTCAAAGTAAGAGATTTGCTCAGCTTCGCTTTGTTTGAAGAAGTAAGGTGAACAAGACACAACAGCTGGACAGCCTAGTGATTTTGCTTTCTTAGCCAAACGAATTCCGTGTTGAAGACATGAAGCAGATACACCAGGTACTACTGGCACACGACCTGCTACTTGATCTACAACCATTTCCATTAGCTCTTCACACTGTTCTAGAGATAGGTGTAAAAACTCACCAGCAGTGCTTACAGGAAAAATTCCATCCAGACCTTGTTCGATCTGAAATTCGACCATTTCACGAACCACTTTCTCGTTGATTGTGAAGTCGTCATTGATTGGTGTATAAAATGCAGAGCAAACGCCTTTAGGGATAAACATATTATTACTCACTTACACGAATGATGATGTCGTCGAACGATTCAATGCCGTCCACAAGCTCCATACCAAGGCCTGCGCCCTCTGGTACAGTAATCTGACCGTCAGTTACTACTGCCATCGCTGTTACATACTCTTTGTACCAACCACGATAGAACGCACGTACCGATTCTTGGATTAGAGCGTTGTGAGCATGTAGAGATAGGTGAGTAGAAGCCGTTAGAACAACAGGGCCAGTACAGTCATGCGGAGAGATTGGTAAGTGGTATGCATCAGCCATAGCTGCAATGTTACGACCCTCAGTTACACCACCACACCAAGAAAGATCGACCATAACCACTCCAGCAGAATCTGAAGATAGCAGATCTGCGTAAGCCCACTTGCCACCCATTGTTTCAGAGGCACATACTGGCGCTTTAGAGTTAGCTGCGTAGCGAGGAAGACTTGTTAGGTTATCCATTCGAATAGGGTCTTCATGCCAGAACGTGTTGAATGGTTCTAGAGCTCGAGCAATCTTAATTGCCATTGGAAGATTCCATAGCGAGTGAAACTCAACCATGATATCCATTTTGTTGCCAACAGCAGCGCGAATCTTACGGAATGGCTCAAGTGCTTCATCAAGGTCGGCATCAGAGATGTATGTGCCGTTAGAGGCTTCAGCGTACTTGTCGAAAGGCCAGATTTTCATAGCCGTGATGCCTTCGGCAAGAAGACTTTCCGCAAGAACGTCAGCTTTAGTCATGAACCAGTTAAGATCATCAAAGCCTTCTTCTGATGCCGCGCCAATACCCCAGTTAGAAGATGATTGCGTTTCTGCGTTGCGGATGTAGTTAGCGCCTGCACAAGTGTTGTATGTACGGATGCTATCGCGACATTTACCGCCAAGAAGTTGATACAAAGGTTGGTTAACAACTTTACCGAATAAATCCCAAAGAGCGATATCAATTGCAGAGTTACCGCGCATTTCAGTACCAGTGCCGACAAAGCCTAAGTAGCCTCTTAGATCACGACTGATTTTCTCAATAGCTAGTGGGTCTTCGCCAACTAACTTAAGTTTTGCAAATTCGTGGATGTAAGCTTCAACAGCCGCTGCTCCCATAAATGTTTCGCCAAGACCTATAAACCCCTCATCTGTGTGGATTCGAACCCACAGTATGTTTTCGTGCTCCGTAGAACGAAGAGTTTCAACTTTAGTAATCTTCACTTTCTTTCCTCAAATTCTTACATCAGTAACTAATGCTAAAATAATAGAGGATAGTAGACCCTATTAATGTGATCTACTTTACATACTATCAAAAAGGCTCTTTTTTCGTTGTATTTTAATTTTTAGCGCTTAAAGTACCTCTTAGATAATATCTAAACATCGAAATCACAAAGGAAACAACATCACATGAAACTTTCTGTACTACACAGCTCTGCTAATACTGTAGGTGAGTCTCCATTTTGGAGTAAAAACGAAAATGCTCTTTATTGGGTAGATATCATCGGTAAAACCGTTAATCGCCTTGTCATTGAGGACAATAAGTTGACTACATGGGCCTTTGACGACCTAACGTGTGGTGTTGTACCTATGGCAAACGGCAACATTTGTGTAGCCCTACAGCACGACCTTCTTGAGTTAAACCAAAAAACCGGCAACATTGAAAAACTATTTGAAATAGAAGACGACTTACCTAAAAACCGTATCAATGAAGTGAAGTGTGGTCGTAATGGGCACCTTTGGGTTGGTACGATGCAAAACAACGTTGCCCCTGATGGCTCTGGTATGGATATCACTGAGAACTCGGGTGCGCTTTATATCGTTCGAAGCAAGGACGACATCACTAAGATGGCTGACGGTTTTGGTATCTCTAACACGCTTGTATGGGATGAACCAAACAAGAACTTCTACATTGCCGACAGCATTAAAGACATGATGTGGAAATATGATTACAACCCAGAGACTTGTGAAATTGAGAACCCTCAAGACTTCTTCTACCAGAAATCCATTTTAGGTGCGCCTGATGGTTCAGCAATGGATGTTGAGGGCTGTGTTTGGAATGCTCGATTCGGTGCTGGCTGTGTTGTTCGTATTGGTCGTGACGGTGAGATTTTAGAAAAAATTAATCTACCAGTTACAAATCCAACTAGCTGCTGCTTTGGTGGTAAAGATAACACTACTCTATTCGTAACTAGTGCTAGATTTACCTTGTCTGATGATACTATCAAGCAGAACTCTACTGAGGGGGCGGTAATCGCAATCGAAACCGGTATTCAAGGCACTGAAACATTCTCTTGGAAAATCTAAGCTTTCAATAGATATAAAAATAGCCCTTACGGGCTATTTTTATATCTTTAGAATATTCGAATCGAGTTCTTCTTTAGCTCGGATGATTATATACCTCATTAAAATTTCCCCCCCTTCTGAATCTCCTGCTTTGATTCTTTCCAATATTTTACGGTGGAGGTCTAACCCCTCTTCTGACGCATGAAAACCAAGCTCCGTGCTATGCTGAATCTTAAAGCTACATTCTAGAATCGTTTTAATCACGCTCTTGAATTGCAGCATTAGCTCATTTTTAGAAGACTCGAGTATTGCCATGTGAAATCTGACATCAGCTTCAGAGTGCTGTACGTTCGTCTCAGAGCTAATCATCTGCTCGTAAGCAAGTTCCATTTCTTCGATATCTGCGCTTGTCGCTCGCTGCGCAGCCAGTCTCACTACCATTGGCTCAATAGAGCTTCTTAGTTCAATTACGTCATGTAGAAGACTAACCGGAATATCTCCTTCGAAAACCCAAGTTAAAACATCACTATCGAATAGATTCCACTGACTACGAGGATTAACCAAAGTTCCAGCTTTCTGTTTAGTTCGTATTATTCCCTTTTCGATGAGAGTCTTTACTGCCTCTCTAAGTGCCGTTCTACTCACTCCAATCAGCTCACACAACTCTTGCTCTTTCGGCAACAAAGAGTCTTCTTTCATACCCCCTGCTACGATCCTCTTTCCAAGCACCATCGCCACGCTAATGTTAAGGCGCTCTGTTTTTCTTCCTAATATATATTTCTCTTCCTCAGAAAGAGGTGCATTTATGTTAGCTATCATGTTTCTATCCTAGTATCGAGAGAATTACCCCTCCATTAACCATCCACCGTTAACATGCAAGTTTTGGCCGGTCATGAATCTAGATTCTTCTGATGACAGGAATACTACCATATCACCGATGTCTTTAGGGTCGCCTCGATGTTTCAATGACTGATGCTCAAGAACCCACTCGTTGTACTCTTCCCATTTGTCGCCAAATACTTTCTGTTCGGCTTCTGACGGGATTGCACCAGGGGCAACGGCATTCACTAGAATATTCCAAGCGCCAAGCTCTCGAGCCATAGTGCGAGTTAGAGCCAATGTTGCGCCTTTAGATGCAATGTACGGAGAATAATCACCCCACCCACCGTTCATTGTGATGCTGCAAAAGTTTACGATGCGCCCTTCTTTTTTCTCTTTCATGAAAGGAACAACCGCTTTAATAAGCGCATATGCCGCTGATGTATTGATGCGCTGAGCCAATTCAAAAGTATCTAACGAGATATCTTCAATTGCACCATGAGGCATAATCGCAGCGTTATTGACAAGAATATCGATGCCGCCAACCTTCTCACAAAGGTCTTTAACGACATTATAACTATTGTCTAGGTTACTTAGGTCACACTCGATAAACTCGATATGCTGTCCATCTGCAAGCGTGCCTTTGATGCTTTCGATGTACTCGTTGCCGCGTTCACTATCCAAGTCAAGGATGTATAAATCTGCACCCTGTTCAAGCATTGCTTCAGTTTCTGCCCTACCCAGACTTCCTAGAGCGCCAGTGATAAGTGCTTTCTTGCCATTCAGTTTCATGATATTCGACTCCGCATCATATTAGATAGTATTTTAAGTGCTATATATTTAGTAATACAGGGGTACTTTGTGGTTTTTTCCGTAAAAAGTCAATTTAGATAGTATTAAATAATTAATTCCTTTCTATTAGGTTGAGCAATAACAGTCGCATGCCTCAAAAAACAAATAGAATATTATGTTTGTTAAATATCGTAATTGCTAGGGGGTTCGTAACTGAGAAAATCAATCAGAAAACATAAGGAACTAACCATGAACGTACTACAAAAGACCGGACTAGCTATGGCAACAGCCTTAGCTCTATCCCCTGCTCTTGCGGCAGACCAACCTAATATTCTATTTCTAGTAGCTGAAGATTTGAGCCCTAGAATTGGGGCTTGGGGTGATGAGCTTGCTGAGACTCCAAATATCGATAAGTTAGTGGCAAAAGGTGTTAAATATACGAACGTATATACTGCGGCAGGCGTTAGTGCTCCATCTCGTGCTGCACTTATTACAGGTGCTCACCCTAACGCTATTGGCGCCGGTGGTATGAGAACGAGCGATTACCATCATAATGGCGGCACTGAATACCTTTCTGTTCCCCCTGCTGAAGTTAAAGCATTCCCAGAGCTACTGCGCGAAGCCGGTTACTGGACTTATGAAAACAACAAGCTCGATTACCAATTTTCAGGCCCATTGCCAGGTCAAGGCCCATTCACCATTTGGGATGCAGAAGGCACAAATAACACTTCTCTAGACTGGACCGCCGCTGACAAGGATAAGCCTTGGTTTGGTATGTACGCTTACCTAGAGACTCACGAATCTGGCCTTCTTCCTCGCTGGGAGTTCGACCAACCAGTAACTGCTGCAATCATGGGAATCATGCAATGGAAATGGCACTTAGGTTATGAGTCTAAAGTGACGCCAGAAGACGTTATCATCCCACCTTACTATCCTGATACGGCTGGCGTTCGTGAAACCATCGCTCAGCAGTACAACAACGTTGCCACAATGGATACGATTGTGGGTGATTTGCTAGCTAAACTAGAAGCTGACGGTGAAGCTGACGACACTATCATCATCTGGACAACAGATCACGGTGACGGATTCCCTCGAATCAAGCGTGAAGGTAACAATGTAAGTCTTCAAGTACCGATGACTATCTATTGGCCAGAGAAATGGCGTCCTGCACATCTTCAACCTGGTGATGTCGACGAGCAAATCATCAGCTTTATTGATATGGCTCCAACTATCCTAAACATGGCGGGCGCTGAGCAACCAGAATTCATGATTGGTAATGACTTCCTGCAGGAAGGTGGTGGCGGTCGTGAATACTACTTTGCAGCAGCAGACCGTATTGAAGAAGCACAAGAACGCACTCGCACCGTTAGTGATAGCAACGTTAAGCTGATTGTTAACTACCGCGATGTACCAGGATACCAATTCAGCGGCTTCCGTTCTGGCATGCCAATGATGGCGTCTCTTTTAGAAGAGCATGAAGCAGGCAATCTAAACGAAGAGCAAGAGCAGTTCTTTAAAGTGCGTCCTCGCGAGCAGTTCTACGATCTAGGTAACGACCCTTACGAGTTGAACAATGTTATTGATGATCCTGCTTACGCGGAAGATGTAGCACGTCTTCGTTCTCAACTTGCTAAATGGCAAGAAGAAGTTGCAGATTACGGCCTGATTCCAGAGAAAGAACTAGCACTACAGTTCTGGCCTGATGGCATTCAGCCAATTACTGAGCCTAGCGAAATCAACGTTGAAGGCAATACCGTGACTATCGTTAACCCTAACCCTGCAGCATCAATTGGCTATCGTCTAGATGGCGGTCCATGGCTGCTTTACAGTGGTCCGATTACGGTTGCTGACGAGAACCAAAACATCATCACCAAAGCCGTTCGTTACGGTTGGGCAGAAAGTGAAAAGACAGACATTCTACTCCCATAAGTAGCCGTGATAATAAAAACCTTCAATTAGTCAATGCCGTTCACTGAAGAGTGAACGGCATTTTTTTAGCATACCGTTGGGGCTTAAATTTAAAGGTTTTGGGAATGTTCTTTCCTTCTTCCCTGAAGTATTAAGTTTCAGCAATATTGTGAAAGTCTTTTAGCTGGCGAGATATATAAGTGACATTTTCAAGAAAGCAGAAAGAAAAAATCATAGAATACTTACTTATGGGATTAAGCTGGGCACCTATTGCTAAATTATTGGATATTTCAATGAGTACTTTAAGCGATTACATTCGTCGGCATGATTTAAAATCTCAGGCATCGAAGTCCTCTTAGGTTGGATAAAAGAGAGAAATCATTCAGAGGTATGTATTAAACGAAGCTTAAACAGATGAGAAAAAGCCTGAATCAGATAAAAGAAAGGACCGAACGTTCCCACGTTCAGTCCTTTTTGTCCCAGCCAAATTTCCGTTCAAGTTCGAGCGCGAATGCCTATCTGAACGTCATTTTCAATGACGAGGGCTTTTGTGATGACAAGTTACTGTCTTATTTCAGGTCAACGTCTAACTTAACCAGTTTCTCATTGTCTGAGGTGTTACCTACGTAAAGCTCGTAAGTTGTATCCTCAAAGACAAATCCACGTTTTTGATCGCAGAAGTATTCAAGCTCCTTAAGCAACACTTCAACTTTAACTGTTTTGCTTTCGCCAGGATTAAGGCCAACTTTTTCGAAGCCCTTAAGTTCCTTGTTGTGACGCTCTACCGAAGAGTTTTTGCTACCAACGTACACTTGAACAACTTCTTTACCAAACACTTCACCAGTGTTCTTCACGTCAACGCTAACAATGATTCGGTCACCGAACATCTCACAACTATGATTGCTGATCTCGAAGTTGGTGTAGCTTAGGCCGTGACCAAACGGATACATAGGCTTGATATTTTGCTTATCTAGCAGGAAGTAACCGTGATAGAAATCATATGTAAAGTCTCGATCAGTCGTACTGAAGTAAGGAAGATCATCTTCGCTGTATGGCGTAGTGAACGGAAGCTTACCACTTGGGTTAGCGTCACCAAATAGAGTGCGAGCAACAGCGTTACCACCCTCCATACCTGAGTACCAGTTGTACATAATTGCAGGAACACACTCGTCCCAATCCGTAGTCATGATCATAGAACCAGCTACGATATTTACAACTGTGTTAGGGTTGATTCTACCGATAGCTTGAATCATTCGAGTTTGTGAAGGACGAACACCTAGATTACTACGGTCGCCACCAAGGCCTTCACCCTCAACATCTGAAGAAGCACCACCGTCTTGACCACCGCCAATCAGCTTAGCTACTAAAGCACCACGAAGAGGCTGACCTTTGTTTTTGTAGCCTTTACCAACAAGCGTGTAATCAACAGCTTCGTCAGGTACAAGGAATTCACCCTCGTCAGAGAAGTCACAACCGGCAAAGATGATTACCGCATCGACTTCTTTAGCCAGTTTCTTAGCTTCTTCTACTTCGCTATCCATTACGTGAACAATCTCAACAGAGTTACCGAAGTAAGTCTTAAGACCAGCAAGAGGTGGTGTGGTGTACTCAGGGAATGTGTTACTTGAACCTTTATCGCCAGTGTTAGGCGTTAGAGCGAAGTTACCAACAACAAGAATTTTCTTAACACCCTTGCTTAGAGGTAGAACATTACCTTCGTTCTTGATTAGAGTCATACACTCTTCAGCGGCACGTTTAGCAAGATCGATATGATCTTGATGACCGCTCAAGTGACGACCGTAAGATTGTGGGTCTGTGTTCTTATCAAATGCTAGAACCGTAGACACTACGTTCTTACAAGCGGTATCAATGTAAGAAACATCAATCTCACCATCGTTCACGCGCTTAACTAGAGCGTTGTGGTAGTAGATAGGAGATGGCATTTCCATATCCATGCCTGCTTCTAGAGCTTTCTTAGCATCACGGATACCGAAGATGAAGTCTGAAGAAACGAAGCCTTGGAAGCCCCACATGTCACGAAGAATGTCTTGGTAAAGCTCTTTACTTTCACAAGCACGTTCACCACGGAATTTGTTGTATGCGCCCATTAGAGAGGCAGCACCACCATCTACAACACACTTTTTAAAGTGAGGTAGGTAGATTTCGTGAAGAGTACGTTCGTCACAGTCGATATCAACCTTGAATCGAGAGTTCTCAATGTTGTTCATAGCGTAGTGCTTAACACATGCCATTACATTGTGAGCCTGAACGGATTCAGTTAGCTGAAGACCAAATTCACCTACGTGGTAAGGATCTTCACCGTAAGTTTCTTGAGCGCGCCCCCAAGCAGGGTGACGAAGCAAGTTGATACAAACACCGGCAAAGTAGTTACCGCCCTCGTATGCACGCACTTCTTTACCAATTACGTCACCAATTTCACGCTCTAGGTCACGGTCAAAAGAAGCACCGCGAGCCATTGATACAGGGAAACAAGTAGAGCCGTTCATTACAACGCCACGAGGACCATCAGAGAAGCCAATACCAGGGACACCAAGACGCTCACAACCAAAAGACTTAATAGGAACAGGATTGTAAACATGACCATGTTTAATAACGTTACCAATGATGTCCCAGTCACCACATAGAAGTTTTGTTTTTTCTTCTAAGGTCATCTGCTGAACTAATTGTTGCGCTTCAGATTGGAAGCGCTCTTTGCTTGCGCCAATTTTTTCGTAAAACATGTTGAGTCCTTAAGCCTTAGCCATTTTCGCTTTAACTAATTTAATGCTGTCTTGATCGATTGCGCCTAGTTGACCGCCAAGCATCGCTACACGGTTAGCTAAGAATACAGAGAAAGTCGTTTTGATGAACACAAAGTCAGCAAGAGGTACGCCAGCTTCTGGGTAGATAGCTAGGCAGAGAAGAACAACAGGAAGAGCCCAGGTAACCATATACTTAACGTACATGACTACGAAGTTCTTGAATGTGCTGCGTTGTAGGTACTTGGTTAGGCTAGCGTGAGTTTGCTGATCGTAAGCAATACCAGGTATACCGTTTTTCTTCGCATAGTTGATGCACTCAAGGCGAGCGAAGAAGAATACAAAGAAGATTAGGAAGAAGTTCATCAAAACTAAATCCTGCACCATGCCACCCAACCCCATAACAGGAACATAAATCATGCTACCCATTGCAAGAATAGGAACAAGACCGTTTATCGCGGCATTGATGATTACGTTTACTTTCGCAGTTTTTTGTATAACTGCATCAAATTCTTTATTTTTGCTCATTTTGTCACCTATAAAGAAACGTGAGGTTTATTAGACCCCATTGAAAATGGATAAATTAGAAGTTTTCGCCAACGTTGAAGACGTTGCCATCTTCTTGGTCATTGTAAGTGACGTCTATGCGCATGCTTAGCCTGTCTTGAGTGTATAATTTTTTCATGGTTGATGTTCCATCGTTATAGATTATCTGCTCACATCCAATGTGCGCTTTTTAGGCGTTCTCAACAATTATGATATTTAACATATAGCGGATGCGAGGTGTTATTTGAGTGGTTAGTCTCACTAATCGTGACAATTAGATTGGCCTAAATAAAAAGGCGACCACAAATGTGATCGCTTTTAAATTAGTGACTAACTACAGATAATTTATTTAAAAATCACTTGGTTAACTAGATTCTCAAGCATCTCTTGTTTGCCAGAAACATGCTTAGGGTTGATGTCAGTATCTACAGCATGACAAGCTAATTCTTCAAGAGACATTTCACCGCTCATGATTTTAGAACCTAGAGCTTCGCTCCAGCCTTTGTAACGGTCAGCAATATTCTCACCTAAGACATCGTTCTCGATCATCTTAGCCGCTTTCTCTAGAGCTAGAGCCATTGTATCCATACCGCCGATGTGACCGTGGAATAGGTCAGCAGAATCGATTGATTGACGACGAAGCTTAGTATCGAAGTTGAAACCACCAGTTGTGAAACCACCGGCTTTCAAGATTTCGTACATGATTAACGAGTTTTCTTCTACGCTGTTAGGGAACTGGTCTGTATCCCAACCTAGTTGAGCGTCACCGCGATTAGCATCAATAGAGCCAAAAAGACCCAAAGATGTTGCAGTTGCGATTTCATGATGGAAGCTGTGACCAGAAAGAGTCGCGTGGTTAGCTTCGATGTTAACTTTAATTTCGTTCTCAAGACCGAATTCCTTAAGGAAGCCGTAAACAGTCGCAGTATCGTAGTCGTACTGGTGCTTAGTTGGTTCTTGAGGTTTAGGCTCGATTAAGATAGTGCCTTTAAAGCCAATCTTGTGTTTGTGCTCAACAACCATCTGCATGAAGCGACCAAGTTGTTGACGCTCTTGACGTAGGTCAGTGTTAAGAAGAGTTTCGTAACCCTCACGACCACCCCAAAGAACGTAGTTCTCGCCACCTAGACGCATAGTTGCGCCCATTGCGTTAAATACTTGAGTCGCAGCGTAAGCGAAAACTTCTGGGTTCGGGTTAGAAGCAGCACCAGACATGTAACGAGGGTTAGAGAATGCGTTCGCAGTACCCCAAAGAAGCTTCATACCAGTTTCTTTCTGCTTTTGCTCTAAGTAGTCAACCATTTCATGGAAGTTGCTAGCGTACTCTTCTAGGTTGTTGCCTTCAGGAGCGATATCCGTGTCGTGGAAGCAGTAGTATTCAACGCCAAGTTTAGTGAAAAATTCAAAAGCAGCATCAGCCTTCTTCTTCGCAATTTCCATTGGAGTCGCGCCTTTCAACCAAGAGCGGTCAAATGTGTTCATGCCGAACGGATCACTACCTTCCCAGCAGAAGTTATGCCAGTAACAAGCAGCAAAGCGTAGGTGCTCAGCCATTGTCTTGCCTAGAATGACTTTCTTAGGGTCGTAAGCTTTGAAAGATAGCGGATTAGTAGATTCTGAACCTTCGTATTGGATCTTTTCGATACCAGCAAAATGCTCGGTCATAATTTGCTCCATTAGTAAGTAATTTTTATTTCGTAGGCATCATCTTTTTTTATGCTATTTCCTGCAATTATGATTTTTAACAAAAACACCAACCCGGGTGTTTTGTGTGTTCGAGGTCAAATAAAACCCAAAAAAAACGCCAATAAGAATTGGCATCCGTTAAAAACTGATGATTATTTTTACTTAATATCAATACCTGAAATAACATACTGACACTATTTTTTTCTAGTTTTTCATGTCTAATTGAAATAGCTTGATCCTAGCGAAATCATTTTCGACTAAGTGACATGACTTATATGAGCGACAATCCATACCTTCTTTGTCTATACCTTATTCGTAATAGCGCTTAGCAATGACAATGACTCCCCCATACTCCCGAATAAAGAACGGAAAAATCCGCCGTCATCCTCTTATCACAAATAATGGTAATAACTTCATTCAGTTGTCCTACTAAACTTTCAACATGCAATATGTAGTTGCCTTGCCTTTCTGATAAATCAAAACAAATCGGTAAACCTCCACTACCTACTGCCAATGAATTTTCGTTGAATTCCCTCCACGGTTTTACCTGTTTGCTTTCAGTCACGCACTTTGTTCTATGTTGATGTGTTCAAACAAAATAATCATCGAAGAAGTCCCATTGAAAATATATTATTTATAACTGATTGAAAATTAATCTAAAAAATCATTTTTACCAAAAATCAACCATCGATAGACAGTGATCTATTAGCCAAACGTTGGAAGAAGCTCTCGCCATGGAGTACCCTTATTTGGTACAGCCCCCCACTAAAAGGCCATTCTGTGCTCAGGCTTATCATAAATACGACCTGTGCTTTTCATAACGTCCAGTAGCAGTTCCCATCGAATCTCAGCTAACGATGTTCTTAGCATGATTTGGAGTTGTGGTTTGTTTTTGGCAAAAAAGATTATAACGAGGTTGTTAATGATCAAATCAGCCCAAAGGCAGATCTTTCCGCTTCATTTCTAGGATATCCCCCTCACCCAATCACCCACATATTTGCGAGTAATATTCATCGAGTCACGCCTCAGCACTGATAACTTCATGTGTATCGACATCATTTATCCCAAAGCTATTACAACTAGATAAGGAAATAAAGAGTAGGCCTAACTCAAGCGAAATGTCTCAAGACGAACTAGATATGTAGTCAGATATTAATAACCCAATAATGACGCAGATGTGGATGACCGGGTTGATGCCCATAATCCTAATAATGATTATTTAGGTGACTAGATAGTTTAAAGAGTCGAATCAACTCTAGCATAAGTATCAAACTCAGCGGGTAACATAAAACTTTAGTACCAAGAAGAAATACAAAACATGAAGCTTAATAAACAGTTAACCCAGATACCGCCAACAGCTTAAGCGACTGAGAGAAAGCCTGAGTCATTTTGTTCTTCCAAATAAAAAAGGACCGAACATTTCCATGTTCAATCCTCTTTTACCACCCAAATATCCGTTCAGGTCCAAGATCTAATACTTAACCAAACAGCATTTTTTACTTGAGTTTTTTCAGTCTAACCTTTGAATCCTTTGAGTCGCAAGTAAAGTTCTTTGAACGAAGCTCGCTTCATAAGATATTGAGCGTAGCGCTCTTCATCTGGCGTGTAAGTTTCAACAAGAGCAGGAAGAGGACATACATCTTCAACTGAACAGTCTTTATTGACACCAATTTGAGCAAGACGAGCCGCACCAAGAGCAGGACCGATATCACCACCATCACGATAGTTCAGAGTAACGCCCGTAACGTTAGCAAGCATTTGTCGCCAGTAAACGCTACGAGCACCGCCACCAATCAACATAATTTCGTTCGGCACGTCGCTTGCCTCATGCAAAGTGTCAAGGCCATCAGCAAGAGCAAAGCTCACGCCCTCTAAAACAGCCTTAGCCAATTCAGCTCGAGATGTTTTTTCAGTCATTCCGTAGAAAACACCCTTGATGATGGGGTCGTTATGAGGAGTTCTCTCACCTGACAAGTAAGGCAGAAATATAATGCTTGTTTCCTTATCGAGTGACTGGGCTTCGCCAATGATCTCGACAACCGAAGTATCATGCTGCTTAGCAAACCACGCCAGACAAGATGCCGCGCTCAACGTCACTGACATCGTGTGCCATACGTTAGGGATTGCATGACAGA
The DNA here is from genome assembly GCF_024347395.1 of Vibrio cortegadensis. NCBI lineage: Bacteria > Pseudomonadati > Pseudomonadota > Gammaproteobacteria > Vibrionales > Vibrionaceae > Vibrio > Vibrio cortegadensis. The sequence goes on along the minus strand of NZ_AP025474.1, from coordinate 9,885 downwards.
AGCTGTGAAGCGCGTTGTCAGGTGCAGACATGAACTTATCACTAACTGCAAAGTAAACGCCTGAAGTCCCAAGCGAGAGCATTGCTTGACCAGGTTTAATAACGCCTACGCCTATTGCTCCTGCTGCATTATCGCCAGCGCCAGCAACAACTGGGGCGCACGGCATTCCCCAGATTTTTGCAATCTCAGGAAGTACAGAACCAGTAACTTGAGTTCCTTCAAACAGGGTCGGCATGTTAGATAGATCAAGACCAGTACTTTCGAGAAGTTCATCATTCCAATCACGTCGTCCTACATCAAGCCACATTGTCCCCGCAGCATCAGACATATCACACGCGAAATCACCTGTCATTTTATAGCGGATGTAATCTTTTGGCAGAAGAACCTTATCTACTTGTTCAAAAATTTCAGGCTCGTTCTTTTTAACCCACAATAGTTTTGGTGCTGTGAATCCCGGCATCATCATGTTGCCAGTAATTTCGCGAGAACATGGGATCATCTCTTCAATTTCTCGACATTCTTCTGTAGAGCGACCATCGTTCCACAAAATAGCGGGCCTAAGAACATCACCTTTGTTATCAAGCAGTACCGCTCCGTGCATTTGACCTGCTAAACCAATTGCTTCGATGTTAGATAGATCTATCTGCCTTCCTAGCCCGCACATCGCTTCACACGTAGCATTCCACCAATCTTCTGGATTTTGTTCAGACCATAGGGGCTTCGGTTTTGAAACCGTAAGCGACACTGTTTCAGATGCTAAAATATCTCCAGCACTATTGAGGACGATAGCCTTTATACCCGAAGTTCCTAAATCAATACCAATAAACATACATCTCACCTTAAACCGTAATTATTTCTCTGGAATATCTTATCTTTAGCCGACTGCCGCAATTGCGATATTTCACAATTCATATTTGCAGATTGTTATATGTGCTAGCGATCCCATTATTTGTAATGCATATAAAATCAGTCTTAAGACAGGTGTTTTTTCTAATCAATAGATGCCAGATAAACAGTAGTCGACAGAAACGGATTGTCGGGGCAAAATATACACTCTTCCGCATTATTCATATTCACCTGATTAGGGAAGTATTGTGTCTCGAGACAGAAACCAGCATTACGTTTATAAACATCCCCATTTCGCCCAATGACTCCCTCAAGAGAATTGCCAGTATATAGCTGCACACCAGGTAAATCGGTTTTTGCCCTAAGATGAATGCCAGTTTTCTCGCCATAAGCCTCCATGCTAAAGCCTTTGTGATTTAAGACAAAGCAATGGTCGAAACCTCCAGCGACGTCAACCTGACTGTGTTCACCTTTAATAGCGTCACCTATTAAAGTTGGCTCTCTAAAGTCAAATGGCGTGTCGGACACGTCATCAATGCTATCGGGAAGAAGCTTGTTATTTATAGATAAGAAATTGTCTGCATCTATACGTAAATGATGCCCTAAAACGTCATCTTCCTGACTTAAATTGAAGTACGCATGCTGAGTTACATTGAGAGGGGTGCGCTTGTCAGGGGTCGCTACGTAACTAATTTTTAGCTCTCCATTGTCATTCAAGGAGTAAGTGACGCTGAAAGCTATATCACAAGGATAGCCGCCTTCACCTTCCAAAGTTTTCGTGGATAATATTATTTCAGATTCCGTTTCGCTCACGATTTTCCATAGCTTACCATCCAGTCCAGCCTCACCACCATGAAGCGAATTCGTCCCATCATTTTGTGTGAGTTGGTATTCCTTTCCATCGATAGTAAACCGACCCATTTCTACACGATTGGCTATTGGACCAACAACCGCTCCAAAATAAGAGCCATTGTTCTCGTATGACTTTTCGTTATCATGCCCAAGAACGATATTGACTTCTTTTCCTTCTCGATCAGCAACGAAAAAGTTAACAATCGATGCACCAATAGGTGATATATCAACCTTTACGTTATTGTTATCTAATCTATACAACTTCATTTGTCACTTTGTCCTTATATTCCTTTGGTGTCATATTTAGAGATTTAGAGAACACTGAGTACATGTATTGAAGTGATGGGTAGCCGCACATGCTATATATCTCACCTATTTTCAGTTCCGTACTTTCTAGGTAAGAGCATGCCAATTTGAGGCGCGTCTCATGAATTTCGTGATGGATAGTGCAGCCCAACTCACTCTTGAACCGTGACTCTAAATTTGAGCGAGACAATCGAAGTTCATCCAGTACGTGATAGACCTTTATGCCGTTTCTTATGTGGGTTCTTATATAGTGCACAGCCTTTACGACCTCAGGATCACTAACAGAGCGATAGTTCGAACTCTCACGCTCATAAATTCGAACCGATGGGACAACCACTCGACTCTTTTTTATATGCTTCCCTTCAAGAACGTGATGAAGCATTTTTGCTGATTCATACCCAATTTTTTTGCAGTTATGGTCTACCGACGAGAGAGAGATTCGAGTCAAATGTCTGGCGACACGCTCATTGTCTACTCCAATTATGGAAAGGTGATCAGGCACAATTATGCCAGCATGGTCGCAAGCTTGAAGCAGATGTCGGGCTCTAGAGTCGGTAACAGCAATAATACCAGTTCCTCTAGGCAGACTTTTTAGCCACTCAGTCAGGCGATTCATGCCATATTCCCAAGTAAGCGATGATGTACCTAAGCCGCGATAAACCCAGTAATCATGCCCACCGGTGTTCATTATATCTTGGAAACACAACTCTCTTTCTCGCGCCCATCTCTTTCCTTCTGTCTCAGGTAAACCATAAAACGCAAACTCATTAACGCCCTTATCACGTAGATGTTCGTACGCATTGTCTATAACAGACAGGTTATCTGTAGCAACATAAGGGACGTCAGGATAGTTGGCCTCATCTCGATATGAGCTGCCAATCCCAACAACAGGTATATTTTTCTTTAAAAGGATCTCTGATAGCTCGACGTCATCAAAGTCGGCGATGATACCATCTCCATTCCAGTTCAGAACGGCTTCTCTAGAAACTCGAAAATCATCTTCGACGAAAATATTCCATTTTACATTAGTGGTGTGGATGTATTCGCCAATCCCGCTCATGACATCGCGGTCATAAACTTTGTTAGCGTTGAAGAGTAAGGCAATTTTTGGGGCTTTGTTATCTGACATATTATATCCAGACGATAATAAGAGGCGGTACCCCTTACTTATTCGAAATAATAGATGGTTGTAACTGAAGTTGACTCAAAATATATACTAGATCACCCAATGTCGTGAACATTGGTACACAGGGCATATCTAGCTTTTGAGCAATAGAACGGTCGAAAACATCGATAGATTATCTGTTCCCAGTCGTCGGTATTATCTCTGTATAGAACAGCTGTATCTTCGCCAACTGATGCTATTAGCGAGTTAGGATTTAGTCGCATAGTTATAATCACGCGATCCCCCCTGCTTTGCGGTCATAGCAAGACTATCCATCAATCATGGTCCGTAAACAATTACGATATTTAACAGACAGCAGCATAGTTTTAATTTGTGTGATGTCAGGTAAAAAACTATCCGATACCTTTATGGATATACTTCTTTTGCCAAGGTGAGTGCCTCGTCGATGTAGCGCTTTGAACCACTCCAACGAGGGTGGTTAGTTCTAAAGCAATGGGTATCACCTATTTTAAAATGCCACAATCTCCTAGGATGAATCACACTTTGAGTTTCAAGCTCAGGAAAGGTATCTTTTATAAACCGGTCTCGGGCAGAGCCAACCGTAAAAATAGCCACGTTGGGTTTAAGAACTTCAAATTGCGCTCTGAGTAATTTGGCAGAAAGAGATTCAATTACTTTAAACGAAGGAGCTTTCACCGGACTCTTTCCGTAATGGCTCACACAAAACTGGTTTGCCCAAACCGCCGCATTCTCAGGATCCAAACTGTTTGAATTTAAAGCCACTGATGATTTTTTGTAAAACTGACGAAAACGAGATCTTTTTGGAGCTTTAGTATTAAATTCACTTGAGCACTCCATTGATTCCAGAACTGCTTGATCAGTTACAGAATATTCATTTTTGAAGTGACATGTTCTATTTCTCCAACTTCTTGTCTCCTGACCGACGATCATCAACTTACATGAACTACTTTCGTAACTTTTGTGTGGACTAGCTAAAAATAATCCTGACAAGTTTTCATCTTGGAACAATGTTTTTAACTCAACATCGAGCAAAATATCTCTGTGCTTTTCCATCAACAGACTAACTAATGAACTCAATGGACTCTCCTGCTTATCTTAAATATGACAGCAATCTCAGACTCAATACTGAATTGATTCTAAATTGCTTATATATATTCACAAAACCAAGAAGACAATGACACATAAGTATCGAAAAAACATAGAGATAGAGCAAATAAGAGAACGAATAAAGTTACAAGTAGCAGATGATAGTTTGACTGGTGTTATCATTTTTGGAACGTTAGCTGATGAGAGCCCTTTTGATAGTGCTACCTACTCAAGTTGGATGATTAGAAGTGATCAAACTAACTTTGATTTTAACCCTCAAACAAAAAGGGAAATATCGTTAACCTTAGATGAGTTGATAGCGAAACGTGCAGAGATCTCTAGTATGCATACACTGCACGGAATCATATCCATCGAAGATAAAGAAATAACACTAATCTGGACAACAAAAGATATAGCAGACACCAAAAGAGAATTGCTAATTAAAAGTGGATGTTACGGCGATTAATATAATCTCTTAATGTACTTAGCGCTTTGTCGATTAACTTAGCCGTAGGACGCACGCCTAATCCCATTGCTAAGTACTTTTTCAATTTGATCACGTTTAGTTTCAAGCTTTAATTTCTATTTTGGATCTACTAAGGATAATACCAATAACCCATGAGTCTAACTTTCGTTCTCTATGTTTTTGATAAGTTACATCCTAGCTATTGGAGGTGGTACGTAAATAAACGTAATTTGATATTAAATCATGGACTTAATGAATATTATAAAAAATTAAAAAGAAAATGTTGCTGCAGATGTGGTTAAGTGTGTAAATCTTTGATTTTCCACTTATCCACATTGACTATAAAATCTATATTTAGCTATTTAATCTATGTTAACTATAAAAACTATTAGATCTATAGATGCTTGTAACTAATTGAATTTAAATAACTAAAAGGCGTGTTATGATCATTTATTAGGTGTTTAGATGACATGATTAAGGTGTTAATGATCATTTATAAGGCCTTGTTGATCTTATTTAAGGTGTTTAGCTAACAAAATTAAGGTGTAATTGATCTTATATTAGGTATTTAGATAACACAAATTAGGTGCAATGCTGACAATTTTTTCACTTTAGAGGACATTTTCTAGGTGTTATGATCAAAATTAGAGTGATTTAAGCCTTTTGATACTTGGTTTTTTCCTTATTGGGCCTTTTGGCTAGGTATATACTTGATTTATGATACTCCAGCCGTATTTGTATACCTAAATTATGTTATTTATAGTGCTGTTGAGCCTTATTTCTGTCGCTTATTACTGTATAGATAACGAAATTTAGGTGTAAATGCCTGAAATGTGTTATCTATCACAGTATTTTAGTATTCAGGGTTATCACCTATCGCTTTAAGCGAATCAATTTTCTCGAGCATGCTTTCAAGCTCATTGGTGCTGTCTTGTGGCTCTTGTTCTGTCGTTGAAGTGCGCTTTGCAATGCTGAGTTCAATTTGTTGTGCGGTTTCATCACGTCCAATAAAGCGGTATGCGTTGGCCAATTTATCTAACTCTTCAATCGTGAGTTTTTGTCCATGTTGTAGACGCTTGAGTTCTAGCTCTCGAATAACGCTTTGCACATCTTGTAAGTTGAGCTCTTCAAATTTGTCAGATTTGACCCAACGATACAAAAATTTAATGCCCACAATAGAGCGGCCTTGTTTAACCAGCTCATAACCTTTTTCACCTTTGTCACTGTCTAAAAACAGTAACTCTTTGCGTGTGCTTGTATTGGTCGAAAGTTCTTCAATGCTGTCACGGATACAACGCTTCATAAATACGCTGTTATTTTTGAACGAACTTTTGTCTTTCTTTAGTTTTCCGCTTTCATCCAGTAAACCAAACGTTCCTTTGAGCTCGTTTAGCTTCTGAACGTGCATGCCTGTACCGCCTGTTTTAAAGCGACTTAATAGTTCATAAAGGCGTTTGGAGTACTCTTTTTTCACATTGAGAAAATTTTGCGTATTGATTAAAGCAAAGCCTTGGTTGTAATCGATGTACTCTGATTTCAACATATCATTGGGCACCATGGTCAGGATCCCATTTTTATAGGCGATATGTTTAAACAAGGGGCGGTAATCAAATTCAGTGTCATTTTTTTCTGACTCAACTTTGATACCAATTTTCCTACTGGCTAAGCGATTTGCAACAGGACTCAAGTTACTGCCAATGTGTTTTGAGTCGACATTTAACCACTCGGACAATTGATGAGCTGTGAATTCGTAGTGAGGAGTGGTTCGATCCCAATCCCCTTCTGACATATTGGCGATCATTAAAGCAAACATATCGGCTTCGCGAGCTGAGAGATCCTGTCGGCTGAAGACCATTTGATGACCCTTCTTAATATGCTTAGGAAGATTGTCACTGACTACTGGGTAATGATGTGGTTTATTGGCCATTTTAAAAATCTCATGCTTACCTAATCTAGGTATAAGATACCACTATCTAGGTGTTTAGCCTAGCTGACACCTAAAATGTGTTATTAATAGGATGAGAAAATGGCATGAAAAGACATTAGAAAATGAACGATCTATATCTGTGTTATTTTGAGAGAAAATCCGCAATAACTGAGAGGTTTGATGTTTGCTTATTTTAATTCATGTGCAAGCATTCTTGACTTTTTTGTTAGAGGAACTTGTCAATGCTCAGCCTGAGCATTGACAACTACCCATGGTTTATTTCATCTTCTATCATTATGAGATCTACAGTAGGGTGTCATAATCACGTTGTTTGAGCCTGTAGTTGCAACTGTATTAGCTGTATTAGCTGTGTTTGTCGTGGGGGAACGAATTTCATTGCTTGGGTGGGCGGGGATTTTTCTTATTATTGTTTGCTTACTGCTCCAATCAAAGCAAGACGCTCATTGAACAAGCGACTCGATAATCGAGATAAGTAGATTTTTTGCTCTAAAGGTATACTTTCAGTGCCTCACCATACCTCCAACTCACCGTGCTCATGAAATCCTGTTTAATCATTAAGAGTATTCCCATGTGATTTAAGGTCGTTTGGCAAGAAGGATGTACATTCACCATCTTAGTCAGCTTATTTGGTATCGTTAAACACAAGAAACCTTATCGCCAGTGAAGCTTAAGTATTGGTTATTCGCTTAACCTGATGGCTTGTGTTAGACATGGTATCATAGGCAAATGGAATCAAATGCGTCATATGAAATGAAATTATTAGCAGATAAAACAGGTGAGCAGTACCTTCATATTATTGATGTGGATGGAGATTCTATCTTAGTCCAATTTATATCAAATGAAGGAATACCAAAAGGTAAGCCCTTTAAAGACTCGATGAAGGGGCTTCTGCTCGTCGGTTGGACAAAAAGGGCAACGTCTTCTGCCATTGGTTTGCACAGGTTCAAACAAGGTTATTTAGAAGATGCACATGTGAGTTTTGCATTACATCAATTATTTCCATTAGGAAGAATGGTCAAATTACCATCCGGTGATACTGTGCAGATAGCAAGTTACGCAAATACACACTCAGATGGGTATTATATGTATGTTCAAAAGCCTGATGGTTCTAAGCTCGTTCGGATGAAAATGTCCCCGGAGTGGGAACTTTTACCTTCATCGGTGCTACTTGCACTTCCTTATTACCCGAGAGAAAAAACAGAAGAAGAAGTTTATATCATTGATGAATATGATTTATGGGCTCAAGGTTTTTAGAGAGCAATATTGCTCAATAAAGACGAAAAGGGATCATGAGTCAAATCATCACGATTCATGTCTTTCAATATGGTTTGTCAGGCTCCTCTTTCCTCGAACATTTCTTTGTACGATTTTTTCTGTAAACTCGCTTGAGTTAAGTTAAATTGATTGGCTAAAGCTTCGAGATCTGCTTTGTAAATAGAAAGCATTGATTCGTTGTCCGTCATAATCGCAAATTCTGCAAAATCACCGATACCAGCTAATGAATCTACGGTGATATGAAATTGTCCTATGAAATAGATACTGCGTGTTTTCTTAGCTTTGAGTACGACTTCGTACCCCATTGTTTCAAGCATACTTACAGCACGATCAGCATCAGTAATGTTTGTTGCTTCACATTTATCTGTTTCAGGACCTTTTACTATCCACAATTTAATTCCTGACGGCTCCATTGTTCGAATGCAAAGGCTTTTATTTTGGGCCTGTAGAAGTTGATCTGGAGTATCAAAGTACCAATCAGATTCTGCATTATCTTGAAGCATAATTTCATGGGGGATATGACTTAAAGCTTTTAGGAATTCAGTTTTAGAACGAAGCCGATACTTCAATTCTACTTCATATTTACCTTTAAAATGATCACTATTCATATATTACTTCTATAAAAAATTAGGAATTATCGTATTGATAATAAAGAGAATACACTAATGTAAGAAACAAAGTGTTATCAATGTGAGTATGCTTTTCTGCTTATGATTAGTATCAACTTTACTATTATAATGATTCAAAATCAGACGCTTAATATCGAGGGGAAATGATATCTTCATTATGGTTTTCTAATTTTGACTTGAGCTGACAATACGATTGTTGAATCGACACCTTTTTCAACTTCGAAGTATCCGCCAGTACTTGAAAGTTGACTAACAGATAAAGTTCCAGTGCCTAGCTGTTGAAACCAATAGGGAGCAAGCGAACATTGGGCTGAACCTGTCGCTAAATCTTCAAAAATACCGATTTTAGGAGCGAAATAGCGTAAAACATAACTATCCTCAGATCTTTTTGCTGTAATAATAAGAGCATGAAAGTCTGTAATTTTTTCTAATTGTGAGAAGTCTGGTTTAAAGTTAATGACTTCGTCTTCAGAGTCTAAAACTAGAACCAAGTCTCGTGTTGAGAAAGTTTCTATAGGAGGAGAAATTAAGCCTGATATGTCTAAAGGCAGCGAACAGTTTTTTGGTAGCCACATCGGCATGATTATTTTGTATGAACCATTTTTTTCTGAGACTACGACTTGGCCATATTGGCTATTGAGAGTGATTTCTCTCACCTGATATTTTGAAATTAATGCAGCTCCTGCTCCCAAACTTCCATGTCCACAGAGGTTTATCTCACCATCAAGTGTAAACCAACGAATGTAAAAACTGTCGCCAGATTGGACAATAAAAGATGTCACTGGCTGGTTTTGTTTATGAGTTATTTGCAGTAACAGCTCATCACTTGCCCACTCATCTAACTCGACAACACTGCAAGGGTTCCCTTTGGCAGTTTTATTGCAAAATACGTCATATATTTGGGCTTTAATCATGTTTAACTCACTGTTTAAATTGAGTGCTCCATCTTTGATTTGAGGCTATATAACTTAGTTATATGATTGAAGATCATCAAACTCCCCCACTTTTACTTCAGGGTTAAAGATAGCATTTACATTTGAATCACTACTATAGTGAAGCAAGAAAATTTGTTTTTATGCTATCGATTCGATTGTTCTGTTATTCAAATACAGGAGTTGCTATGTGGTTTGTATGGTATGAATAATTTGTCAATGCTCAGGCTGAGCATTGACAAGTTTATGGGGTAAGAGAGAGTAATTTTATTAAATTAGTCATGGCTGTGGTTGTTTCAAGCGTCACATTAGTGATAGCAGCATTGCGAGTGGTATACGTTTATGCTGAGAATGAGTAGAGATTGGTCTGACTAAGGGAAAAGTATGATTAACATCAT